>JANOQU010000271.1:0-3069 GCA_031422355.1 Actinomycetes bacterium | reverse complement strand
GCTGAGAAATGGCGGGAACCAGGTCACGAGATGGCGGACGACATCGCGGGCGACCCATCCTTCGCACGGCGCGGGGTTGTCCCAAGCGTCGGGGTCGACGGCGCCCACGACGTCTGTGAAACGGCCCCCGACAACGCGGTATCGGTCTGCGATGCTGCTCACACAATCTCCTCGGCTTGCTCGGACTTCCAGTCGCCGCACGGCTTCTTCGAATGGTAGTTGCCGCTGTGATCGCCTTGCTTCACTCCACGGAGCGCATGCTAATGACTACATCGCGCCGTCGAGGACGTCGTGAAAGCCCCACTGGGTATGAGCTCCGAAGATGATCTGCTCGAAGATGCCCACGCCGACACGATCACCGATACGGGCTCGAACCAAATGGTGGACGTGTTGGTGGGTGGGGTCGAGTGGCGACACCTCGTCCATCATCCAGTCCTCGCGACCGACCGCCGTAACGCCGTGCCACACGCCGTGGCCCCATGTCGGGTTCTGATATCCAATTCCGAGCATGTCGAATCGCAGAAGTGATTCGAGCTCGAGCGTGTACGCAGATCCGGATTCCGGACGGATATCGATCGACACCTGCTTGGCCCAACGAGATCCCGGTTGGAATACAAAGCGAATCATCTCCGGGTCCAGTCGCTGCACGCCGAGGTCACCCATCGCCACCGATAGGGGAATCGGCTCGGTGACCGGCACGACGTGACCGTCGGCTCGCCACTTCGTTCCGCCGGGCAGTTCGAACCAGCCAACGACATTGCACTCGTCATCGAAATGGATCGGCGCCCACAGCCATGCCATGGGTGCTCGCGACATCGGGCGACCCGCAGGCTGGCTGCCGACCGGACGAACACCCCACGACCGGTCGCGGATTCCGAACACTTCGTCGCGACGGACGACGGTGGTGTCGCCGTCGACTTCGACCGTGCCCTCCCATGTGCCGAACTGGAGGAACCGAGCCATATCGACCATGACCATCGGGCCATCGGTCATCACGGTGTGATCCTCCAACAAGGCGCCGGTACGGGCGTGATAGGTGAGGTCGCAAGCCATCCCCGTCTCGTTCGGTTCCACGATGAAACGCAACTGCTGCAGGGGTTTCACGACCTCGAGCCGGAACGGCCCGACCCGGGTATCGACGGGGTCGAGTGGTGCCTCTCCCGACGCATGGAACGAGGACTGCCGACCCTGCTTGACGATCGAGAGGTGACCGTCGACAACGCGCAGGTTGGAGTATCGGCCGAAAGCCAACTCGATATGAAAGTCGCCGTTGCGATGCCCGGCTCCCAACCAATATCGACCGTACGCATTGCGGTCGCTGGTGACCTGAGTCGCGATTGGTCGAGGAGCCTGGTGGATTGGATAGTCGTCGAACGGAGTCAGCAGATCATTGCCCATCCCGTGGAGTCTTGCCGACGGTTCTCACCGTCTCGTTGCCGAAGGAATTGGTACTCGGGGTCCGTCAGAAGCGGATCGCGATCAAGGCGACATCATCGCGGCCATCTGGCTGGACCTCGGCCACGAGGTGCTCGCACAGATCGTTGATCGAAGCGGATTCTGCAAGTCGTCCAGCGGCGCTTCGAAGACGCTCCAGTCCAACGTCGATGATCTCGCTGCGTCGCTCGATGAGACCGTCGGTATAGAGCACAAGGGTGCTGCCGGCGGCGACGTTAAACGTTGTGTTCGCCCGCGCCGGACGGTTGCGAGCGTTGAGGCCGAGCAAGGGGTCATTGACGATTTCGACAAACTGAGCCTCGCCGCCGGCGAATATGAGCAACGGCGGAAGGTGACCGGCATTGGCGACCGTCAGTCGCCACGAGCCGTCTGCTTGTGGCGAGAGTCCGACAACCAGACAAGTGGCGATCAGGTCGCCGAGGAGGCTCTTGGCGTTGTCGGAGACCTGATTCAGGATCTCGTCCGGGGCGTCACCGGCGAAGGCAAAGCTGCGCAACGCCACCTGGACCCTGCCCATTGCCGCTGCAGCTCTGATGTTGTGACCGGTGACATCGCCGATGCAGGCCACGAAGGAACCGTCGGGTAGATCGACCAGGTCGTACCAATCGCCTCCGACTTCGACCCCGGTGGAGGCTGGCGCGTAGACAGCGCCGACCTCGAGCCGCTCGGCAGTCGGCAATTCGGGAAGCAAGCTGTGCTGCAACTCGAAGGCAATCCGCTTTTCCCTGGCGTAGATCCGGGCATGATCGAAAGTCATCGCCGCGCGTCGGGCAAGGTCGCCGACGAGAGTGACGTCGAGCTGGTCATACGCCTTCTGACCGGAGGAACCAACGAGCGCCACCGCTCCGACGACGCGTTGGCCAAGCGTCATCGGCACGACGATGGTCGAGCCGAGGCCGAGCCGACTGACAACGTTGTCGACGGTCTGCGGGCGCTCGACGGAACCGTTGAGAAGGTGAGGGCCGAGCCGATCCATCTCGGTTCTGGTGAAGAAGAAGTCGCGCAGGATCACGGCATCGCCGACACTTTCATCGCCATTGATACCGGCGCTGAGTAATCGATCGAGGTCGATGTCGTGATGCCGAACGAAGGTGCGTTCGGGGGATTCGCCGTCGGCTCTGATGAACACCAGGGCCCAATTCGCCATCTGCCCGACAACGATGTCGAGCATCCGCTGGATCGACGTCGCGGGATCCATGGTGGAGTTCAATGCGGTACTCACGTCAGCCATCAGTTGCAACCGCTGGCGAGCGAGCTCCGCGTCAGCGCGAGCGAGATTGGCCTCACTCACAGCGATCCGGGCGCGAAGCGCAGACGACGCACCGAATGCCAAGTCTGCAAGGATCTGTCGTTCTTCGTCCGTCCACGCCCGAGCTCGCGGTTCGATTGCGCACAAGCTGCCGAGCACCCGACCAGAAACGTCGACCAAGGGTGCCCCAAGGTAGCTCTCGACGCTGAGAACCGTTCGCGCGTTATGCGCTACGAATTCAGGAGTTGCTGATGCATCGTCGATCTGGACGATCGATCCGGTGTCGACGACCATTTGGCAGAACGATTCCGAGAGAGGTGTCTGGCGATGCTGCGAGAGTGGGAAATCGAGGCCGATCTGGCCGG
>JANOQU010000270.1:0-6706 GCA_031422355.1 Actinomycetes bacterium | reverse complement strand
GTTCGACGTTCTTGCCGGCCAGTTCCTGCGCACACGCCTGTGAAGTCTCCGGCGAACCCTTGACGGCACAGGTCTCCAGCTTGATCGGGCGATTACCGAGACCGCCGTGCTGATTCAGATATTCGACCGCCCCCTCGATGTTGGTGCGCATCTCGGGGAAGTCCAGCCCCGGCGTTCCTTCACTGTTCACGAGTCCGATCACGATTTCGTCACCCGTTGGTGGCGCGAGATCTGGAAAGACGGTGTACGGGTCGGTCTCCTCCGGCTCAGGAGCCGCCGACTCGGCCGGGGTGCTCTCCGGCGCCGACGTTTCGGCCGGAGCCGACGTCTCCGCGGGAGCTGACGTCTCGGCCGGAGCCGACGTCTCAGCCGGAGCCGACGTTTCTGCGGGGGCGGCGGTTTCGCTGGCCGGCGCGGTGGTCTCTGCCGGCGATGACGTCTCCTTGTCGCTGCTACATGCAGCGGCCACGAGCGACATCGACACCAGACAAGCGCTGAACCACGCGGTCGTGTTCTTTCGACGCGAAGAACGGGTCGTTGATGAATTCATGGTCTCCCCCATTTTCAAGTCGTCGGTCCATCCGACGACTTCTGATTCGGTCTGTGAGTTGCCTACGGTGCCGAACGCTTCCCCAAGCGAGGCATCTCTGATGAAGGTAACACGGGCGGATCAAAGAATCTACCCTTGGTAAGTTTCTTCTCCGGCCCCTCAAACGTCAGTCGGCGACGGACGCGGCGACCCAGTTGCCGTGGAACCCGAAAGGGATCCGAGGAAGGTGCACTGACGCAATCGGCTCGGCGCTCATCGACGACGCATCGAAGATCACGAAGTCGCTCTCATGGCTCGCTGCGTCGTAGACATAGGTCATCAAGTAGCCGTCATCTTCGGCGAGACCGTCGGCAGAAGGAACGAATACCGTCTCGCCGGGCAACCGGCCAATCCCCACGTCGATCTGCGACCGAACGCCCGTGACTCGGTCGTACTTGAGAATGGCGCCAGACGCCGAGAGCGGATCCTCGAATGCCTCCTCGGTGGCGTTGGCCATCATGTAGCCGTATCGATGCTTGAGCCCGACGACGGAATCCGCGACCCGCGGGAACTCGGCAGGCAGATCATCGATCTGTTGTTCCCTGACGGTTCCGTTGGACGTGTCGATCGTCCAACGGTGCAACGATGGCGACGGGAAGTCCATTGGACCGTCACGCCAGATGCGCTCGAGGCGAGCGACGTCGATGACGATCGAGTTGCCGTCCTCGTACGCGTTCATTGGATGAAAGACGTAACACGGATCGATGTCGTACCAGACGACGTCACTGTCGTTTCCGTTCCGAGGCATGACACCGAGGCGGGCCGGATAGGAGTCGCTCCAATGGATCGGCATCTCGCCGCGCATTGCCATCTCCATGTCGAACACGGCCGGCAGATCCATGAAGATGATGTAGTTCCGGGTCACGTTGAAGTCGTGCATCATCGTTGGCCCACCAACGGTGATGTTCTCGACCTGGACGAGTTCGCCCGCGGCCGAGACCCGGAGATAGGTCAGGTACGGCTCGAACAGGGAGTATCCGAACCCGAGCAGCTCGCCCGTCACCGGACAGATTTTCGGGTGGGCGGTGAAGGAGCCCTTCAGCGTGCCGCCGAAACTCAGCGGCCCGACTGTCTCCAGTCCCCCGTCGAGCAGGTACGGAAAGTGACCTTCCTCCAACGCGAGCAGGCGGCCAGCGTGACCGATGATGTTCGTGTTGGCTTTGGATGCCGCCATGTCGGTGAGGCTGGTATCCACGTCGATTGCAGCTTGATCGGGGTTGGCGATGAATGGCGTCGCGACATAGCGATTGCGATACCAATCGGCCTTGCCATCGCGCAGCCGAATGCCGTGGATCATTCCGTCACCGAGGAACGGGTGATCCGCATATCCAGTGATGGGATTGGCTCCGTTGCGAACATAACGCCCGTCGAGCTCTGCCGGAATCGTGCCAGTGACACGCAGGTCGGTGAGTGTTCGCTCTTCGGTCAGGGGCGCCCAGTTACCGCGCAGGAACAGGGGCAGGTCTTCGGTCGTCGACATGATCGGTCTCTTTCTGGCGGGTTCCCCCGTGCTGGTTGTCGTTGATGTGTTGGTTTGATTCGTGATGTGTTGGGTTGATTCGTGATGTCTTGGTTTGATTCGTGGTGAGGGAGGAGTTGTCGCTCAGCGCAGGATGTGGTCCGGAACCCAGCTGCCGTGCGCGCCATATGGCACTCTTCTCGGCAGGTGGACGGTTGCGACCGGTGCGCCCGAGAAGTCCTGAGCGTCGATGATCACCAGCCGTGACTCGCCCGAGTTCGTGTCGTGGGTGAGGCTGATAATCCAACCCTCGTCCTCGCCGGAATCGGCGGACGCTGGCGCGAACACTGGTTCGGCGCCGCGCACTCCGTCACCGAGTTGGTGCTCCCAGCACGCGCCGTCGCGCAGGTCGTACTTCCAGAGCGCGGAGCCGTAGACCGGCTCTTCGCTGTTGCCCTCGCCCCCCAATGCCATCAGGTAGCCGTAGCGAGCGTCGAGGCCGATCATCCGGTCATCCACACGTCCGAAGTCGCCGGGGCGGTCGTCGATCTGTTGTTCGTCGACCGTTCCCTTGGTCAGGTCGATCGTCCAGCGCCACAGTCTGCCGACCTCGGCATAATCGTCGTTGCTGGTACCGAACGCCTCGCGCTGGCGAGAGACGTGGAGAACGATCTTGTCACCATCCTCGTGGGCGTTCACCCCGTGAAAGACGAAACACGGCTCGATCTCGAACCAGCGGACATCGGCATTCGTGCCGTTTCTGGGCATCACCCCGAGGCGTGCACCGGCGTCTCGATTGAACAGGAACGGGAAGCCCGTCTTGAGCTCGCCGAGGTCGAAGCAGACCGGCAGGTCCATGAAGACGACGTAGTTCTCGGTGACGTTGAAGTCGTGCATCATCACCATGTTCGGGATCTCGATCCCCTCCAGTTGCTGCAACGTTCCGTCGGCACCGATTCGGATGTAATGCAGATACGGCGTTCCCATGTTGAGGTAGCTGAAGGCCAACAATTCACCCGTGATCGGACAGACCTTGGGGTGCGCAGTCATCGAGCAGGTCAAAGCGCCGCCATAGTTCTGTACGCCGAGGGTGTTCAGTTCGGCATCGATGCGCCACGGCCAGTGGCCTTCTTCGAGGCACAGGATCTCTCCGTTGTGCGGCATTACGTGAGTGTTGCCGGTGCCTCTGGAGAGGTCGCCCATTCCGGCCATCGGGTCAGCCTGCGGCTCGGCGATGTTGGGGGTCTGCACGAACCGGTTTCGATACCACTCGGCTTTGCCGTTGGCGAGACGGATCCCGTGAACCATTCCATCGCCGAAGAACCAGTGATCCGATCGACCTGTCGACGGATTCGGTCCGGTGCGCAGGTACGTGCCTTGCAACTCGGTCGGAATGGTTCCCTCGACCCGAAGATCGGTCTCGGTGATCTCGTCGAGCACCGGGGCCCAGTTGCCACGAAGATGCCACTTCGTCGGAGTCTCGATTGTGGTCATGATGACGCCCCCTTGTTGTCGATTCTGTGAATGATGTTGTGATGGTTTGTGTGCGGCCGAGGCGATCGGCTACGAGTTGACTTCCGGCGAACGAGCCCACATCAGGTTCGCATCGAAGCTGAGCGTGTAGTCCGGAACGAACTCGATGATGACGCGATGGGGCGAGTCGAGAAAGTGCTGGAATGCCGCGGCTGCTTGGGCGTTGTCGGGCCGAAGCGAGGTCGAGAATTCGGGATAGAACCAGTCCTTGGTCGCACGATCGGCGTGCACGACGCAGGAGCCTTTGTACGTGACGGTCTTACCGCCACCCATCCGCGAGCCGGTGCTGTTGATGCACAACGACGCCCGCGGGAAGCGTCTGATCGCCGAGATCCTTGCTCTGCGCTCGGCAGCGGTCAGCCAGAACTTGCCATCCTTTGGCAGGTACGACATGACGACCCCGAATGCCTCGCCGGCAGTATTGGTCCATATGAAGACGCATTCCCGCTGTGTTTGCACGAGTTGACGCTCGAGGTCTTCAGACAGCGCGCACTCCGTCAGGTCTTCGTAATCCTCAGCCATTTCTGGACGGTAACACGAACCGGAAATAAAAGCTACTGCCGGTAAATTAATCGCCTCAGATCGTGGAGATACCGGACCAGAGCAGCTCCGCGAGATGGTTCGCGAGCTGCTCTGCGGTGCGGTCGGCTTCTGTCAGCCACCACAGCGAGACGAGCTGCAGCATCCCGATCACCGCGTACGCCCATGGCAACGCAACCGCCGGGTCGAGCCCCTGTTTCGTCCGCCAACGCGCCAACTGTTGAGCCATTGGGCGAGTCGACCGTTCGGCCAGATAGAGGGTGCGCATCGGCGACTCGTCGGATGTGCCACCAGTGACATACAGGAACATCTCGCGATGCGCCGCGACGGTGACCAAGTTCGACTCGATCAGCGTGGCCAACATTGCTTGTCCGAACGGACGCCCGCCGACTGCGCCCGTCGCAGCTGCGATCAAGCGATCAGCAAGGCGTTCGGCGAGAGCGTTGGCGACATCGGTCCGGCCGCCAACGCGGGCGTACACGATTGGTTTCGTCACGCCGGCCTCGATCGCGATCGCCTCCAGCGACACGCCGGAACCGTCGCGGCGAATCACGCGCTCGGCTGCATCGAGGACGACTTCCCTGTCGACGACGTGTCGACCGCCTGTCGGACGGCCCGGCCGACGACCCACACGGATGCTCATCTGCCCAGTGTGCACGCGAAACGGCCCCTGGGGAAACCCAGGGGCCGTTCGTACTGTCAATCAGTAGTGGTAATCAGTGGACCGATCAGACACCCCAGAGGGCCGCGAACTGCTCGGCCATCGTGTCCGGGCCCGGCCAACCATCGCCTGCGATCAGCGGCTCGGCCTGCTCGGGCGACGAGACGGTGAACGAGGGCAGCAAGGCATTCGCCCGCTCTTCAGTGTTCTCCTGACCGATCGAGTGACGGGCCATACCGTCGACCATCAGCCATGCGGAGTACTCCTTGGGGTTCGCCGTCCAGAACTTCATCGTCCCATCGACGATCTCTTGCAGAATGGCGCCGCTGAAGTCGACACCGACCAGGTTGCGTCCTTCGAGCAGATCAGCTTCGGCGAGTGTCGCCGAGACACCTGTGGCCAAGCCGTCGAAGGCGAAGTGGATGTAGTCGATCGACGGGTCGTCTTGCACGGCAGACACGATTGCACCGGCAACTTCGCCGGCGAGCAACTGGTCCAGTGTCAGCGCGAGTTCGTTGAACGTGCAGCCGGGGCAGTTGGCTGCATACGCAGCTTCGGCACCTTCGCGCTCGCTGACGAGTACGGCGAAGTCAGGAATGTTGACCATCAAGACGTTGGCGGTACCGCCCGAGTCGACGATGATCTGGTTGGCGAGCCGATCACCGGAGGCGACCACGGCAGTGGCGTCACCACACTGGGTCCATATGTTGTTGGCTTCCTGTTCCGGCGGTGAGGTGTCGAAGCAGCTGAAGTAGGCAATCCCTGCCTCCGCAGCAGCATCGATCTGGTCCTGGATGACCGCCTGGGAGGTACCGGTGGTGGCGATGTAGTCGACGCCGAGGTCGATTGCCTGCTGAAACGCAGCCACTGGATCGGCCTCATAGGTGACGACCTCGAGTGTCCAGCCGAGCGCGGCCGTTGCGTTCTCGAAGCCGACGCCGATCGCGGCGCACGACGGCAGTGAACATTGGAGCCACGCAACCGTCTTGGGCTCTGGAACCGAGTCGAGCGGAATCGTCGGGCCGATCTCGGTCGGTGGCGTCTGGTTCGCATCGACGACGGCCTGCGCTGCAGCCAGTCCGTCTGCGTCACCTGCACCTGTGGTCTCCGCCGGTGCGTCGGTCTCCGCCGGTGCGTCGGTCTCCGCTGGTGCGTCAGTCTCCGCTGGTGCGTCAGTCTCGGCCGGTGCTGCGGTTTCCGCTGGCGCCGTGGTTTCCGCTGGTGCTGCGGTCTCCGTTGGTGCAGCGGTGGTGCCGTCGCTCGACTTCTCGTCGCTGCCGCACGCTGTCAGTATCAACCCCAACGCCAACGGAATCGCCAAGAATCGGTGTGAAAGTCTCATAGTGTCCCCCTCAGGATGTCAGTATCTTGCCGAGCCTTGGCTAGCAAGTAATTGACTGGTTAGTATTTTGTTTGACGAGGCTACAGTAGCGCATGGGGGCGGTATGTCGATATGTCGAATTTGCTAGAGGTCCGCAACCTCACGAAGACCTTTCCGGGCCAGATTGCCCTCGACGGGTTCGATGTCGTGTTGGGTGCTGGGCGCACACATGCCCTCGTCGGACAGAACGGATCCGGCAAGTCCACGTTCATCAAAATTCTCGCTGGCTACCACCAACCCGATGCCGGGTGGACCGCTGAACTGGCCGGCAAGCCGCTGCAACTCGGCGATACCCGCGCCGCCCAGCAAGCTGGCATCCGGTTCGTTCATCAAGATCTCGGCCTCGTCGATTCGCTCAGCGCCGTCGAGAACATTTCGATGGGTGTCGGGTACACGACCCGTCGCGGCGGCCGGATCGACTGGCGTGCCGATACCGCCCGAGCACACGAGGGCTTGGAGGCGATCGGCTTTCAGGACATCGACGTCACCCACCCGGTCGGGATGCTGGCACCGTCGCAGAAGACCGCCGTTGCTCTGGCTCGT
>JANOQU010000269.1:0-1632 GCA_031422355.1 Actinomycetes bacterium | reverse complement strand
GCCGCATCCCCTGCGCGGTTCGCTCCCGATGCCGGGTGGCGGGCCGATCCTGACCTGGCGTGCCCTCGGGGATCGTGGACAACCGCCGCTGTCGAACTGGCAGCTGTCCCTCGGTGACGTCGAACTGTTCTGAAGCGGCGACCCAACCGCCGCCGTCCACTCGCTGCAGCACTCGATACGTTGTGGCTGATATGGAACCCGTGGCAATCACCGATGCCGACGACGAGCGCGTCGCCGACTACATCGGGTTGCGTGATCCGCATCACCGCCGACGGCTGGAGGGATCGGAATTCTTCATCGCCGAAGGTCTCAACGTGATCGAGCGGCTACTCGTGTCGGCGTACTCGGTCCGTTCCGTGCTCGTCACGCCGTCACGGTTCGAGCGGCTGGAGCCCAAGCTTGGCCAGCTGACGTGTCCGGTGTATGTCGCCGATCGTGACGTTCTGGCCCGCGTCGCCGGATTCGACCTGCATCGCGGCGCGGTTGCCTCGGCAAATCGCAGCGTGCTGCACACTTTCGACGAGGTGTTGCGCGAGAGTCGCACGATCGCTGTCCTCGAAGCATTGAACGACGCAGAGAACCTCGGTGCCATCGCTCGTTCCGCCCGGGCCCTCGGTATCGACGCGCTCCTCCTCGATCCCACATGTACCGACCCGTTCTACCGGCGCACCGTACGGGTGTCGATGGGTGAGATCCTGTTCTTGCCGATGGTAAGAAGCGCCGATTGGCCAGCGGATCTGAGGCGGATCGCCGAGGCCGGGTTTCGGATGCTTGCGCTCACACCGGCGGCATCGGCAGCGTCGATCCACGACATCGAGCGAACCGACGGCGACAAGGTGGCGATTCTCCTCGGCGCCGAAGGGCCCGGTCTCACGGCGGCGACTCTTGGGTCGACCGAACCCGTTCGCATCCCGCAGCGCAGCGATGTCGATTCGCTCAATGTCGGTCATGCTGCTGCCGTGGCATTCGCGCTGCTCGCTCGTCCGGGGAGGTGACGCCCGTCTACCCGCAGTAGCTTCGAGTGATGGCTGAGGTCGTCACATACACACTCGATGCAACGGTCGCCACGATCACGATGGATGACGGCAAGGTCAACGCGCTGTCACCACTGATGTTTGCCGAACTCGACGATGCATTCACGCAGGCCGAACACGACTCGGCAGCGGTCGTGCTGACCGGCAGGTCCGGCATTCTGTCGGCCGGCTTCGATCTCAAGGTGCTTCGTGCAGGCGGAGCCGATGCGATCAACATGTTGCGCGCCGGGTTTGCGCTCTCCGAGCGAATGCTGTCATTTCCGACCCCGATCGTGGTTGCCTGCCCTGGCCACGCAATGGCGATGGGCTTCTTCGTGTTGCTGTCCGGCGACTACCGCATCGGCGCCGCGGGATCATTCAAGCTGGTCGCCAACGAGGTCGCGATCGGGATGACGATGCCTCATTCCGCGATTGAGATCGTCCGCCACCGGCTCACGCCGTCGTGCTTCAACCGGTCTGTCGTGCTCGCCGAGATCTTCACTCCTGACAACGCCATCGACGCAGGAATCCTCGACCAAGTGGTGCCAGCAGAGGAGTTACTGCAAGCCGCTGCATCCGCCGCCGCTGGCCTCGCCCAGTTGGACGCAACGGCGCACCG
>JANOQU010000268.1:0-3157 GCA_031422355.1 Actinomycetes bacterium | reverse complement strand
TGGCCGAGGTGCCTGTTGAACACTTCTCGCTCCACCTCGCGAACGTCGTGTTCGAGACCGTCGATGACCGGCTCATAATCGTCCACCACGTGGTCGACGATTGCGTGCAGAACCGAGCCTGGCCCGCACCGAATCAACTCGGGGTGGGTCTCCAGCGTTTGGCGAACACCGACCAGTTTCGATGGTGCGTTATGGCGAACATGCAGCACCGCATGCGGTGTGACAAAGACTTGGATCTCGCCGAACTCGACTTCCTCGGTCTCATCGAGGTACTTTGCCGTCTTCAGCACCAGAAAGAGTGCGTCACCGTAGCGCTCCAGCTTCGGGCGCTGATGGGCATTCAAAGCATCCTCGACGACGAGGTCGGGCAGTTCGATGTGCCGCCTGATCGACTCGAACTCGGCCTTGGTCGGTTCGAACAGTCCGGTCCAACTGAATGCCGAAGCTCCATGGGCAGACGGCCATTCCGTGGTGTCGAACCGACCCGGGCGGCGGACTCCATCGACGTAGAGGGCGCTGTCGACGATCATTGGCCGAATGCCTCAGCGAGCATGTCGAGCGGAAGGGCGTGAACGATGCGTCCGCGAAAGCCGGTCATCGTCTCGGCTGCGCACAACGCATTCCAAATCGCCTCTTCCACCGCTTCGGCAGTTGCTTGAAAAAGAGGCGTCATACATTCGACGGGCAACGTCTGAACGGTCAACGGCTCCGTGCCCGCTACCCGCACCCGATTGGCCGTCGAGAACGCAAGGAAGATGTCGCCGCTGCCGTTATTCCCGTTCCCGCCGGCTCTCGCGAGGCCCACAGTTGCCCGCCGAGCCAGTCGTTTGCACTGGTCAGCGAGCAGAGGAGCATCGGTCGCGACGATCACGATGATCGATCCCTCTTCACCGCTGGTCGGGTCCAATGGCAGCGGCATGACATCGCCGTCGATCACAGTGCCGACGTGCTTGCCGTCGAGGCGGAGATCGGCACGGTTGCCATAGTTGGCCTGAACGAGAACCCCGACGGTGTACGTGCCGGCGCGGGTGTCGACGATCCGCGACGACGAGCCGATGCCACCCTTGAACCCGTGACAGATCATGCCGGTCCCGCCCCCGACGTTGCCCTCGCTCACCGCGCCACTCGATGCAACCGCCAGGGCTGCAAAGACGTCGTCCTTGGTGACGTGGAACGCTTGGATGTCGTTGAGGTAACCGTCGTACGTTTCGGCAACGACGGGTAGGCACCAACTGATTTCGCGGCCCAGCCGAATCTCGTGTTCGACCAATGCATCACGTACCACCCCGACCTGATAAGTGTTCGTGATCGCTATCGGTCCCCCGAGAAGGCCGGACTCATCGAGCCAATGACTGCCGGTCAATTCTCCGTTGCCGTTGAACGAAAAGATGCCCGCATAACACAGATCGCCAGACTCATCATCGGGCCTCGGGCACACGACCGTGACACCAGTTCTCGCCACGCGTGGCGTGTCGTCGATCAGAGTGCGATGTCCGACACGAGCTCCGGCGACATCGGTGATTGCGTTCAACGCGCCGGGTTGCAACGTTCCGATCGTGAACCCGAGATCTCGGAGTCGTTGGCGTGTCATGCCTTGGCGACAGTAGCTGTGCTCAGTCGACGAGTGTGTCGAGTTCTGCCATCAAATTGGCGCGAGCTTGCGGCTCGCGCAGTTTCGCCATCGACGCCGTGGCGAAGAGATGTGGCCGGGCGAGGAACGACTGCAGAACTGCGGCCCGACCCACACGCCACTGCTCGTCACTCACGTGCGCGTACTCCCGACGCACAGCGACGACGTAGGCCTGATAATCCAACTCCGATGCCCCGAGCACGGCGAGATCTGCATCAAGAAGGACTGCCTCGGCGTTCGTCGAAGCTTCGTGTCCAGCAGTGGCCAGAATCAAGGTATCGACGAGCGCGGTTCGTTCCGTCGACCAACCAATCGACGTCAGCCGGTCCCGGGCGAGCGCAGCGCTTTCGGCCTCGTTCGTCCCAGAGCGCGGGTCGTAGACGACGTCGTGGAAGATTGCGGCGGCGATCACTGCGTCGACGTCGACCGTTTCGGCCAGACCGGGAACGTCGCTCTCGGCGACCAGAACGCGCACATGACGGAGTACCCACATCACGTGCTCGGCCGTGTGATAACACCGGTGGGGCTCGCGATGCCGAGCCAGTACATCGTCGATCACAACATCGTGATCGGTTCCTGCGATCGTCCGCCACTCATGGCGTATGTCCGCCTCCGCCGCATCGGATTCGTTGGTCTCGGATTCACTCGAACGGACACGCTCGACCTGAATGAGATTGTCGTGGAATGCCGTGCCTCTTCCCATATCGGTCGTCGCGTCGTTGGTGAGGATGTTGCAGCCGACTGCCCCGGTTGCTGCGAGCGACCATCCGAACGAAACAGTGACGACGCTCGGGCGCACCCTGTCGGTGACTTCGGCACACACGTCGATGCTGCCGCGGTCATTGGAGATCCGAACGCGATCACCGTCGACGATGCCGCGAGCGACGGCGTCGACGGGATTGATCTCGGCAATAGGTTGGCCCTCGGGCCGCGTATGGCCGGCGAGCATGCTGTGGCTCGAATTCAGAAACCGCTGGTGTCGTTTGACGGTGATACACGCAAGCGGGAATCGTGATCGCAGCTCCGAATCTCCGTGCAGACTTTCTCGTGCCGGCGTCCACGTCGGCAACGGATCGAGGCCGCGCGCCGCGAGTGCCTGACTGAAGAACTCGGTCCGCCCGGACGCCGTCGGAAAGTCGCCGTTGGCGTATGGCAAAAACGTGTCTGGTACCGCGAGCCGAATCGATCCCTCCGCCACCAGGCGCTCATAGGTGATGCCGTCCATGAACGGATGCTCGGCTGCGTCGAGGACCTGGCGAATCATCTGCTCGTCGCTGGCCCGCAGCGCGTCGTCGTTATAGCCCATCGCCACAGCAAGCCTGCGGAAAATCTCCGTATTCGCCAGCGCCTCTCCCTGGGCCGGAATCGCTGGGAGATTCAACGTGAGATACAGGTGACCCCACGGCGCCATCAGGTCGAGGTGCTCGATCTGCGTGGTCGCCGGGAGCAGAATGTCGGCGAACCTGGCGGAATCGGTCACGAAGTGTTCGATCGCGACGGTGAACAGGTCCTCTCGCCGCAGTCCGG
>JANOQU010000267.1:0-2582 GCA_031422355.1 Actinomycetes bacterium | reverse complement strand
GAGCTGGACTCGACCAGCTTCTCGGCGCACGAGGTAGACCCGACCCGGTTGGTGACTGGACATCGAAAGTTCGGCGACATCTGGGAGCCGTTGCCGTTTGATCAACCGGGGGAGTTCTCCCCGATCGGCGGCCTGTATAGCTGTCTCCAGGATCTTGCGACTTGGATCGGCGGTTTCGTCGCAGCGTTCAGTCCGCTCGACTCGCTCAGCCACGATCACCCGTTGTCGGCGGCGTCACGGCGCGAGATGCAACAACTGCAACGTTTCGTCAGCGTCTCCGCCATCGCAGCGGATCGCCAAGATGAACCCCACGCGGCGCGGGCCAGGGGATATGGATACGGCCTCAACGTGGAACAGGACAGTAGATGGGGAACAATCGTCGGCCACTCCGGGGGCTATCCGGGATTCGGCTCGCACATGCGCTGGCACGCCGGGAGCGGAGTCGGTGTCATTGCGTTGGGCAATGGGATGTACGCGCCCACGGGACGGCCGGCGGCCGCAGTACTCGACCTGATCATGGGAGAGATCGGAGCTCGGAATCGGCCCATCACACCATGGCCGCAGACCGTTGCGATGCAGGCCGACGTTCAGCGATTGGTCCTCGATTGGGACGACACGCTGGCCGATCGTCTGTTCGCGGTGAATATGGATCTAGATCTGCCACGGAATCGTCGTCGGGCAAACATTCAGGCGATCGTCGACAGGCTCGGCACGATCGACCAAGCGACGTCTGTCCTGGCGACCGACCAATCGGTATCGCCAAACCCATCGACATCCGCCGCCCAGATCTCGTGGACGATCTCGGGCACCACGGCGTCAGCAACGGTCGAGATCTGGCTCACGCCGGAGGCAGAACCGTTGCTGCAGATGCTGTCCATCACCCTCGTCGTCGCCCAGCCTGCTTGATGAGTCCAGTCAAGCGGCCCATCGACGCTGGCAGAATGAACTGATGTTGCTGCCGACCGTGTCACCCGAAGTCGCCGATGCCTTGGCCGACGGCCGACCAGTCGTTGCGATGGAATCGACGATCTTTTCGAACCTCGGACTTCCATCTCCGTTCAATGCCGAAGCCCTCCAACGATGCGCCGAGGCCGTCCGCACTGGCGGTGCAGTCCCGGCGGTGACCGCTGTCCTCGACGGCGTCGCCCGAGTTGGTTTGGACCAGTCCGAACACGAGCGAATTCTTGGCGCTGCGCGCAAGGTTGCCGAACGCGACCTTGCGATCGCGATCGGACAGTCGTGGGCCTTCGGAGCGACCACTGTCTCGGCATCCGTTGCCATGGCAGCTGCGACGGGAGTTGCGGTGTTTGCAACGGGCGGTATCGGCGGTGTACATCGCGGCGCCGAGATCACCGGAGATGTGTCGGCCGACCTCGATGCCCTGGCTCACCACCCGGTGATCACGGTGTGTGCCGGTGCCAAGGCATTTCTCGATCTGGCGAGAACGCTCGAATACCTGGAGACGGTGGGTGTGGCCGTACTTGGTTGGCGACACGATTGGTTGCCTGCCTTCTACACCAGGTCGTCCGGTATACGCGTGGCCCACCGTGTCGAATCAGCAGCTGAGGTTGCGTCAATTTTCGCCAACCGCAGTCGAGCATCGAGCGGCATGTTGCTCTGTGCGCCGATTCCGACCGAGGCGGAACTCGACGCCGACCATCTCGACGAGATCCTGACATCCGCGCTGGCTGACTGTGCGTCGTCGGGCGTGACCGGCGCCGCGATCACGCCGTTCGTGCTCGGACGGATCAGCGAGGCAACCGCCGGTCGAAGCATTCCGGCGAACCTGGCCCTGGCCGAGAACAACGCCCGGGTCGCAGCAGATATTGCACGTGCGCTTATCAGCTTGTACTAGCCGAGCTGAGTCTCGCCTCGCGCAACTCGACAGGTAAGACATCGGAGTGGACGACGACAACCCGCTGGGTCGCTCGGGTGAGGGCAACGAAGAGAGTCCGGTAACCCCTTTGCACTCCCCCGGGGTGTTCGTCGATGATTCGCGACGGTTCGACGACGACAACGGCGTCGAATTCGAGACCCTTCGCAGACTCGGCGGCGATGACCGAGATGCCTTCGTCGAGACGCATGTTGCTCCGGGCATCGGCGACGGACACGTGCGCCTCGGCAAACGCGGCCACCGTATCGTCGACGATCGATGCAGGGACAAGCACACCGACAAGACCTGCCATGTCGTGCAAGCGTCGAGCCGCTTCGACAATGGCCACACCGATCTCCGACCGATCTACGTGCATCGTTTCCGGTTCGGCCGGGCCTTCGCGAACGGAGCTCAATCGTTCGACGTTCGGTGCCGCAGTTGGGAGCAGACGATTCGCAAACTCCACCAACTGCGACGGGACGCGGTAGCCGACCGTCAGGTTGTGAATCCGGCCAGGCACCGGTTGCGGTGAGCGACCGCGGGCGTCCGGGCGTTGATGTCCGAGCTCGGCGAGCACGTCGGACCAAGACTCCTGGCCCCAGGGTGTCGTGGACTGGGCGAGGTCTCCGAGGATCGTAAGCGAACGTGCGGTTGAGCGTCGGGCGACCATTCGCAACTCCATGGCCGAGAGATCCTGCGCCTCATCGAT
>JANOQU010000266.1:0-4236 GCA_031422355.1 Actinomycetes bacterium | reverse complement strand
CTTCGACGTTTCCGCCGTCGTTCTGGAGTAGTCCCGGAACTGTCGCCGCAGTCCTCGCCCGGGCGCTGGCACGTTTCACGCCCTTGGTGCCGCTTTGTGTCAAGGGGTGGCACAACGCGGTACCAAGGGCGCGGTTCGTGTCACGCATTTCTTCGCTAACCGACAGCGCAGGAACCGGCTGCGGGGCTGGCTATCATGGTCGCCGAACGGGCTGACACGAACTCGGTGCCAGCAGGCCCCGGCCCGAGATCATCACAGTAGGGATCGCCTCTGCTGTTCGTTCCATTGGAGGAACTGTCATGACCTCGTCTCTTGCCGAGCGCCGCGATTTCCGCGTCGCCGACCTTTCGCTTGCGCCGTTCGGCCGCAAGGAAATCCACCTCGCCGAACATGAAATGCCGGGTCTGCGTGCGTTGCGCAAGGAGTACGGCCCATCCAAGCCACTCGCCGGTGCCCGGATCAGCGGATCGCTGCACATGACCATTCAGACCGCGGTCTTGATCGAGACTCTCGTCGAACTCGGCGCCGAAGTCCGCTGGGCCAGTTGCAACATCTTCTCCACCCAGGATCACGCAGCGGCCGCCGTTGCCGTCGGGCCGCACGGGACCGTTGAGGATCCTCAGGGCGTTCCGGTTTTCGCCTGGAAGGGCGAGACCCTCGAGGAGTACTGGTTCTGTACCGAGCAGATGATGACGTGGCCAGATGACGCCGAGGGGAACCCGGTTCAGGCCAACATGATCCTCGACGATGGCGGCGACGCGACGTTGCTGCTCCACAAGGGCGTCGAGTTCGAGGCATCTGGCGAAGTTCCGGATCCGATGTCGGCAACGAATCCCGAGTTCGCAATCGTCCTCGGCTTGCTGCAGCGCAGTCTGAAGACTGAGCCGAACAAGTGGACGGCGATGGCCAAGAGCGTCAAGGGCGTCACCGAAGAGACCACCACTGGCGTCATGCGGCTCTACAAGATGTTCGAAAAGGGTGAACTGCTGTTCCCCGCGATCAACGTCAACGATTCGGTCACCAAGAGCAAGTTCGACAACCTTTACGGCTGTCGCCACTCCTTGATCGATGCGATTTGTCGCGCGACCGACGTGATGATCGCCGGCAAGGTCGCAGTCGTCTGTGGCTATGGCGACGTCGGCAAGGGCTGTGCCCAGGCGCTTCGTGGGCAGGGTGCACGGGTGATCATCACCGAGGTCGATCCGATCAACGCGCTGCAGGCGGCGATGGAGGGCTACCAGGTCCTGACGATGGAAGACATCGTTGGATCCGCCGACATCTTCGTGTCGGCCACCGGCAACGACGGCGTCATCAACACCGAGCACATGCTGCAGATGAAGCACAACGCAATCGTCTGCAACATTGGCCACTTCGACAGCGAGATCGACATGGCTGGTCTCGCCCGGAGTGGCGCCGAGCGCGACGAACTCAAGCCGGGCACTGATCTGTGGTCGTTCCCTGACGGTCACTCGATCATCGTCTTGGCCGAGGGTCGACTCGTCAACCTCGGTTGCGCGACAGGGCATCCCAGCTTCGTGATGAGCTGTTCGTTCACGAACCAGGTCATTGCCCAAATGGAGCTGTTCAACAACTTGGAGAACTATCCGCTTGGCGTATACGTGCTACCCAAGAAGTTGGACGAAAAAGTTGCCCGGCTGCACCTCGATGCGCTCGGTGTGAAGCTGACCAAGCTCAACGACGAGCAGGCCGAGTACTTGGGCATCGACCCGAGCGGCCCCTACAAGAGCGAGCGTTACCGCTACTGATCCGAAGTACTCGCTTCTGACACAACGGCGCTGCCAGCGTGGTCACGCCCCCTCGGGGATGACCACGCTGGCAATCGTCGTTTTTCGGGCAGGCAGCGACATCCTCGGGAGGAACTGTTGGACCAACGGTCCGATGCCGAACATGAAGATCAATGTGCCGATACCCGGCCGAACACCGAGGGCGATGCCGCCGACGCCGACCACGAACTCGACCACCGTGCGAGCGAGCCGAACGCTGATTCCACGTTGGCTGAGTCCGACCATGATCCCGTCCCGTGGGCCGGTTCCAAGGCCCGCACCGATATAGAAACCGGAGCCGACAGCGATGATCAGTACGCCGACGACCAGGAAGGTGATTCGGGGAAGCAGCCGATCGGTTTCGGGGAGATGAGGGGATACGAGGTCGACGACAAGTCCGATCTCGATCGCATTGAGGATCGTTCCGACGCCGACGCGTTGGTGGAGGGGGATCCAGATCAGCAACAGCAGGAATCCAATGATTGCGATGACAACACCCACACTGATGCCCGTGTGCTCGCTGATGCCCTTGTGCAGCATGTCCCATGGCGCTGCGCCCAACTCTGCCTGCAGGATCAGGGCGATTCCGACACCGAACATCGCTAGTCCACCAATGCAGCGAATCAGCCGATTCACCCAATCCGCCGTGGCGGATCTCGGCTGGTAGCGGCTGGTGACAGGCAGTTCGGAGAGGACCACGACCTGCGACGCTACCGGCGCGTCGAGCGCCGTTCCTGGTGGTTTCGCCACCCGGCTCTCGGTCACTGTCGCGCACCCCCTTGTTACAACGGAGTCATGTTGAACAGTCGCTGTGCAGGGTGTGCCGAACCAGGTGTGGAGTTGTGCCGGCGTTGCCGATTCGCTCTCGTGGCGTCGCCTCCAATTGTCACCTCCACCGGAATCGTGGCCGCCACCCAGTTCGTAGGTTTGGGCAGAGATCTCGTGGTTGGGTTGAAGTACCGAAATCGTCGTCGCCTTGCCCGCCATTTGGCCGAGCAACTCAGTCGCCGGCTGGATCCCACCCAGATCGACGTCATCACGTGGGCACCCACCACCCGCCAGCATGTGCGTCAACGCGGTTACGACCAGGCTGAGCTGCTCGCCAGGGCGTTGGGTGCCTTGTGGCGCAAGCCGTGTCGGCGGATGCTGTTTCGCCGCCATGGCCCAACCCAGACCGGACGCACCCGGGCCCAGCGTCTCCATGGTCCGACCTTTGCAGCGCGGGCGCTGCGTCATCCCCCGCGGGTGTTGGTCGTCGACGATGTCGTCACGACCGGGGCCACACTGCACGCCGCTCGTGCGGCGTTGCTTGCCGCCGGGGCCCGGTCAGTTGTTCTCGCAGCGGTCGCCGCCACGCCGGATCACGTACCGGTCAGGCCCGCCAGGCGTTCGACAACCGCGACGGCCGGTGCATGGTCGACGTCCACCATCACACCGTGGATTCCCAAAGCGTTCGCAGCCTCCACGTTCGAGAGTACGTCGTCCAAGAACGCCGTTCGTCCGGCCACAGCGCTCAGTCTGGTCAGGGCAAGTTCGTAGATCGCGTGGTTGGGCTTGCGCAGACCTACCTCATGACTGTCAACGACATCGTCGAAGAGATCCATCTGCAGGTTCGATCGCCACAATTCGCGGAACTCGCGAACGTTGTTGGTCAGGATGCCGATCTGTAATCCAGCCTCGCGAAGCCGGCCGACCAAGTTGATCATTGGAACGCTTGGCTGAAAGACGATCGGCGGTGCGGGCCGACTCCCCGCTGGCAGCTCCGTTGCAGGGATGGGCGGACGAATCGATGCCAGGCCCGCCTCAGCGAATGCCGGACCGATCAATGCTTGAAAGTCCGAGAAGCTGATCTCGCCGCGCTCCAGCTGATGCCATGGATGGTCGGTGTCGGTCGCGTAGTCACCGACGAAGACCCCCAGGGCGGCTTCGGCGTGTTCGGGCGGAAACCGTTGCACAAGGTCGCTGTGTCGGCCGTTGACCATCAACACCCCTCCGAGGTCGAAGATGACGGTGTCGATGTCGCGCATCGGCCAATTCTTGCCGGTCAGCCCGGGGCCGGACCAGCTGGGCCAACCCTGGGCCGCCGAAGGAGACGCTACCTGCGCCGCAAGGCTAGAGCCTCGCATGGGCATCCTCGATCGCATCCTCCGCGCTGGTGAAGGCAAGAAACTGAAGGCCCTCGAAGGCCTCGTTCCCGAAATCAACGCGCTCAGCTCCGGCATCGCAGCGCTGTCAGACGACGCGCTGCGCGCCAAGACGACAGAGTTCCGCGAGCGCATCGGTCGTGGGGCCAGCCTCGATGACATCCTCGTCGAGGCGTTCGCGGTCACCCGTGAAGCCGCTGACCGAGTCATCGGCCAACGTCACTTCGACGTGCAGTTGATGGGCGGGGCGGCGCTCCACTTCGGTTGGGTGGCCGAGATGAAGACCGATGAGGGCAAGACGCTGGTTT
>JANOQU010000265.1:0-9759 GCA_031422355.1 Actinomycetes bacterium | reverse complement strand
CCGCTGACGAACTGCACGACGTACTGCGCAGGGTCGGAGATCTCACCGCTGCCGAGGCCGATGTTCGCTGTGAGGGCGGCGAGGCAACGGCGTGGTTGGCCGAGTTGACGGCGCAGCGGCGAGCGGTCTCGATCAGCGTTGCCGACGAGCAACGGTTCATTGCATCCGAAGATGCCGCTCGCTACCGAGACGCGTTGGGCAGCGCGATTCCGATTGGTCTGCCGATGGCATTCACCGATCCGGTTGCGCGGCCGTTGGAGGAATTGCTCTGGCGTTACGCACGTACGCACGGCCCCTTCTTGACGTCAGACCCGGTGCGGCGTTTCGGCCTCCCGCACGAGCGGGTCGCGGGGGCGTTGGCTGCGTTGGAGTCCGACGAACGATTGGTGATCGGCGAATTCAGGCCGGAGGGAATTGCCCGCGAGTGGTGCGAGGTCGACGTGCTGCGCCAACTACGTCGGCGGTCACTGGCATCGCTGCGCAAAGAGGTCGAGCCGGTCGAGGCGGATGCCCTCGCCCGGTTCCTGGCCCTGTGGCACGGCATCCCCAGCGATCGCCGCGGGCTCGAGGCGGTGGTCGACACGTTGGGAGTCCTCCAGGGTGCAGCGCTGGTCGCGTCCACGCTCGAGTCCGAGATTCTGCCCGCACGGATACGCGGCTACAGGCCGAGCGATCTCGACGAGTTGTGCACGAGCGGTGAGGTCGTCTGGCTCGGTGCAGGTTCCATTGGTTCCGGCGATGGTCGAGTGAGGCTGTACTTCGCTGACCAACTCCCGGTCCTGGCGAACGCGCTGGAGCCCGTGGAGGCACCATCTGGAGAGCGTCACGACGCGATCCGGCAGCTCCTGACCGATCGCGGTGCAAGCTTCTGGGGTCAGATCCGAGCCGCCGATCCAGCCGCCACCGATACCGAAATGTTGACAGCGCTCTGGGATCTTGTCTGGGCAGGCGAGGTCACCAATGACTCGCTGGCGCCGCTTCGGTCCGTCATTGCAGGCGCAGGCAAGCGGCCCTCGGCGGCGTCCAAACAGCGCGCCCGACCGCGGCCTGGCCGGCTGACACGCCTTGGGCCGCCAGCCGGCGCTGGTCGGTGGAGCCTCGTGGCGCCGCTGTTGCTTCCTCGCCCGACAACGACGGCGGTCGCTCATGCCAATGCACTCCAACTTCTCGAACGTCACGGCGTCCTGACTCGTGAGGCGGTTGCGGCCGAGGGTGTGGTTGGTGGGTTCAGTGCGGTGTACGGCGTGCTCAAGGTGTTGGAAGAGCGCGGACAGGTGCGCCGCGGTTACTTCGTCAGCGGCCTGGGCGCGGCCCAATTCAGCTTGCCCGGCGCAGTCGACCGGCTTCGAAGCGTTCGCGAGGGTGCCGATTCTTTGCATCCAGAAGTCGCTCCGCCCGCGATCGTGGTTGCTGCTACCGATCCGGCCCAACCCTACGGGGGCACGCTGCCGTGGCCGGAGAACGCGGGTCGTCCGGCTCGATCTGTGGGCGCGATCGTGGTGATGTCCAACGGGCAGGCGTTGGTCTGGTTCGATCGCCGAAGTAATCACCTGCTCACATTCCCGAACGCCGCGATCGACGAGAGTTGGGTGGATGCATTGGCCGCGCTGGTGAAAGACGGCCGAGCCCGAGCGGTCGAGATCCGCAAACTCAACGGCGAAGCAGTGGGCGCAACCGGCCCGGTGCCAGAAGCGTTGAAGCGAGTCGGCTTCGTCGACGGCTATCGAGGTCTCGTTCTGCGGTCGTGAATTCGAGCATCATTCGGCGCGCCTACAGTTCGCACCATGGGTTCCAGTTCAGCGATTGCGATCACCGTTGCCTCGATGTTGGTCGTGTTGATCTTCGTTTTCATCGCATTCCGACGAAGTGGCGCGTTCGGGCCGTCGAAGGCCAAACGCGAACTCGCCGACCAGTTGGTTCAGACCGGGCACAAGGCGAGGGCGATGGTGCTGTCGGTGCAGCCAACTGGAACCATCATCAATCACATCAATCTGCAGTGCGTCCTGCGATTCCGAATCGAGCCGTTGCAAGGCGGTATTCCGTTCGAGGGCGAGAAGACCACGCTCATACCGCAGACGGCGATGCCGCGAATCGGCGATCTGTGGCCGTGCTGGTTCGACCCGATGGATCACACCAAGTTTGCCGTCGGTCAGCCGAGCGCGATCAGTCCCGACCAAATCCCGATGTTCCGTGAGTTCGGCATTCCACACCCGCTCGACCAGTATCAGCAGCCCAACCCGTTTCAGCAGCCCGGTCAATTCCAGCAGCCGCCGCCGGGTCAGTATCAGCAACCGCCGAACTGGCAGCCGCCGCCCCAGTAGGTCCTTTGGTCAGCGGGTCGAATCGCTGCCCGGCCGACCGATTGCGCGTAGACCGGCCCAGGCAAGATCGCTGACCTGGCGGGCGAGAAGATCTGGATCGAACTCGGTGCCATTGTCGACGAGGCGCCGACTGACCCCTTCCGACAGGCCAACCAATCCGTGTGCGACGGTGCGCTGGTGCTCAGGATCGATGTCAGCGGCGATCAACGGCTTGATTGCCTCCGCGACCTGGGCGGTGACCTTGCGGACCGCATCGTTGAATTCCTCGTCACGACGAGCCCCGCTGCCGAACAGCAACAGGAACGCATCATGGTCGTCGGCCACCCACCGAAAGTAGGCCCGGAAGCCAAGCTCGGTTTGGTGCTTGCCGCTCGTCGCACCAGCGGTGGCTTTGGAAATTGCGGTCAGTAGCCGCTGTCCGACTTCGTCGAGCAGTGCCAGGTACAGCTCGCGCTTGGAGTCGAAGTGCTGGTACACCACGGGTTTGGTGACGCCGGCGGCATCGGCGATGTCGTTCATCGAGGCACCGTGATAGCCCTGGCGGGCGAACACTTGGAGGGCAACGTCGAGGAGTTGCTCGCGGCGTGCAGAGGCGGGAAGACGGATCGACATAGTTGTTACCAGAGGGTAATGGCTCCGGATTCGGAATCACAGCCCGTCAGAGGCCGCGGGCGATGTCGTCTTTTTCTGCCGCCTTGACGGCGTACCCGATCACTATCGCTGGCGCGAGAAGTACTGACCCGATGATCATTGAGGTCGTGATGACGGTGACCTTGCCGGAGGTGAAGTCGGTGAGCAGGGCTACGAAGAACATCACGATGGCGATGAGGTAGAGCAGGTAGCCGACACGGGTCGCAACCTTGTTCCATTTGGCCACCATCGCCCGTCTGACCCGAACAGGGTCCGGCGCCGAAGCGGGTGAGGTCGCTGAGTCGTTGTCCGTCATACAGTTTGAGGCATGGTAGAGCCGAGACCGCAATGACCGTGCATCTGCAAGTGGGCGAGCGTGTCGCTCTCGTCACGATCGATCGCCCAGAACGCCGAAATGCCGTCGACCATGCAACGCTGGTCGACCTGCGCCAGGCCCAACTGGACGTGGCCGAGTCGGATGTCCGATGTCTCGTGCTGACCGGCGCGCCACCCGCATTTTGTGCCGGGGCAGATCTGACTGGCGTCGAAGGTGGCGACTTCGTCGACGCCTTGGTGGCCGTCTTGAGAGGCTTCGCCGATCTGCCGATTCCGACAATCGCCGCAATCGACGGACCCGCGCTGGGCGCCGGAACCCAATTGGTCGTGTCGTGTGATCTGAGAATTGCGACAGAGCGAAGTGTGTTCGGGATCCCTGCCGCGAAGCTCGGCCTCGTCGTCGACCAGTTCACTGTTGACCGGGTTGCTCGCGAGTTCGGCTCGTCGATCGGACGGGCAATGTTGATCGCTGCCGAGACGTACGACACGCAACAGTTGGTTGCGTCTGGCGGGGTCCACCGGATTGGCGATCTCGACGATGCTTTGGCGTGGGCCGCTGAACTGGCGGGCCGTGCCCCGCTGACGATGGCGGCCCACAAACGTGCGCTCGAGGGAGCGGGCGCTGACTCGGCACCTGATCCCGCCTTTGAAGCGGCACGGATCGCCGCGTGGGCGAGTGACGATGCCGAAGAGGGTCGGGCAGCGTTCCTCGCCAAACGCCCGGCCAACTTCACCGGCACATGACGATCCGTGCCCAGATACCGCCCGGCGTCAGAAGAGGCGGTCGGTTATTGGTGTCCGGGCTCAGATTGCGGCGGGGAGCAGTCGGTTGACGTTTTCGTAAAAGAAGTACAAGACGACGACGAATGGGACGAACCCGACAACGAACGCCAGATACAACCGGCGGAATCGCTTCGCCACACGGAACGCCGCGTAACCGACGATGGCGAGCAGCACCGCCCAGCCGGCGACGTGCGGCCATGCCCTGTCGTCGTCGAACCAACCTTGGCTGAAGGCGTCCTCACCTGCGAATTCGTCCTGCTGCGATGGTTCGACGACCACGGTCGACAGGGTTGTGGTTGGTGCTGGGTCGGATGCGGCAATGGTCGCCGCCGTGTCCGCGACGGCCGTGTCGGCGGACTCCTCGCCAGGCAGCAGCGCCCCGGGCACGGATGTCTCGACAACGACGCCCGGCACGCTGGAAACGCTGGCCGCAGGGTCATCGGCCGGCAAAACCGGATCAACCGGGATCGGCTCGTCGGAGCCGTAGAAGATCAATGGAAGCCCAACGGGCGAACCCCTCGTGGTATCGAGCGTCGCGTGGACCACCAGACGTTGCTTGGACGTTCCAATCGGGGTGCACGTGACGAGAGTGAGGGTGGCCACATTTGGATCAGAAGTGGTGATGACCTGATAGTCGCTTGGCGACACCACGATCGAGTCCGTCACGATGTAGGCGTACGCGTCACCAAGCTGGGTATAGACCTGGATTTCGTCACCCGGATTGAGATCGTCGAGGTCGTAGAACGGGCCGCCGTGACCGGTGCGGTGACCGGCGATTGCGGAGTTGCCGAGTTGTCCTGGCAACGGTGTATCCGGGAAGTGGCCGGGTCCCTTGGCCAGGTCTTTGACGCTGACACCGGCGACTACCTTCCAATTGACGTCGATCGACGGGATGATCAGCTTGGCGAGGGCGTCGCCCGGATCGATGTCTCCGTAGTTCTGTACGACCGGTGCCGCTGGGGTCGCCGTGGTCGCCGGCGTCAGCGGGACCGTCGAAGCCGCAGCTGGATCGGCCGGCACTGTCGAGTTCGGGGAAGTGGTCGAATCAGTTGCCGGCGCTGTCGGCGCTGAAGTGCTCGTCGCCGGTGCAAGCGTTTCGGGAGTGATGCCCGACTCCTCGAAGAATTCGTTGAACTCGCTGTCCAAGTCGTTCTGAGCGCGAGCCGTCTGGATGCCGGTGCCCCACAGTTGATACGCGACGAAGCCGAACATCAGCAAGCCGAGAGTGATCAGAGTCCGGCCGAGGTGGCCGACCGCCCACCGCCAGTCGTGTGGCTCCGGCGGTCGATCCCATCTACTGATTCGCTTTGGTTTGCCGTTGCGCTTCAAGATCGGTGCAGAGGCGACCGGTGTTGCGTTCTTCTTGTCGGTCGGCGCAACAGGTCTCAGATGGGCGCCACCCAACGCCCCGACCCCAGGGGTCGTTGTTGAGGAACCAACCGCCGACGCAGCGCGGCCGCTGTTGGGGCGCGAGTCGCGGCTCATCGCCGGGCGCAGAACCACCGGTTCGAAGAAGCGTGAGTCTTCGTCGTTTGCTGGATCGAGTGTGTCCGCCACGGCCGCGACGCTAGCGGCAGCCACGGCGGATCTGTCGCCACCCGCTGGCCCGGTCGGTCCTTGGCTGGGTAGCGTGAACTCGCCCCATGGATACTGTTGTGCACCTCTCGAACGCTGTCGCAGTGCTGGGCCAGTTCCCGGTGCTGGCGGGTGCGGATCTCACGGTTGGTAGGGGCGAGATCGTGTTGTTGCAGGGACCGAATGGTGCGGGAAAGACCTCGCTGCTGCGGTTGTGCGCCGGCCTGTTACCCCTCGCTCGGGGTGAAGCAACGGTGCTCGGTTGCGACTTGCGAACCGATCGTGAACGCGTCCGCCAGCGGGTCGGCATCCTGGGCCACGCCAACGGCCTGTATGCAGACCTGACGGTGACCGAGAACGTTCGATTCTGGGGCTCGACCGTCGGGGCATCGTCGGCCGAGGTCCAATCCGCGATCGACCGGATGGGCGTCGGTCAACGGCTCGCCAAGATCGCCGTCGGCAAGCTGTCAGCCGGTCAGAAGCGTCGCACGGCGCTGGCGTGTCTGATAGCCCGCCGAGCCGAGTTGTGGCTGCTCGACGAGCCACACGCTGGCCTCGACGCGGTCGGACGCGACGAACTGGACCACACGCTTCGGGAGGCCACGCGCGCCGGTGCGACGATCATCGTTGCCAGTCACGAGTTGGAACGCGCCGGTGCCCTGGCAACCAGGCTGGTGGACGTGGTCGGCGGTCAAATTCGTGAGCACGTTCGAGGCGACACGCCAGCTCAGAACGGGTCGGACGTGGCCGTTTCACCGAGAACTGCCGACGGATCGGGCCCCACCTGATGTTTCGTGTTGCGCGACTGGTAGCGGCAAAGGATCTCCGGATCGAACTGCGCAGCAGGGTCGTCATCAACCAGGTCCTGCCGTTTGCGGCAATCGTGATGGTGATGTTCGCGTTCGCGCTGAGTACCAACGAGATCCTCGAGCAGGTCGCGCCGGGGCTTGTATGGCTGGCGACGCTGTTCAGCCTGCTGGTCCTGGTCCAACGTTCCTTTGCGATCGAGACCGCCGACGGTGCGACCGATGCAATGCGCGCTGCGGGCGTGGACCCAGCCGGCATCTTCCTCGGCAAAGCCATCGCCCTCGCTGCCCAGTTGGCCGTCCTCGAACTCGTCCTGCTCGTCACGGCAGCGATTCTCTACGGAGCGGAACTTCGCCTCGGCGGGGTAGTGCTCTTGGTCACCACCTTCTTCGCCGCGACCTGTGGACTCGCACTCGTCGGTACGCTCTACGGCGGCCTTGCTGCCGGCGTTCGCGGACGGGAAACTCTGCTCCCACTCCTCTTGCTTCCGGTAGTGGCGCCCGTGCTGATTGGTGCCACCCGCGCAACGGAAGCTGCGCTCGGCACACGCGGCGCGGTGGTAGCAGACGGTTGGCCCTGGTTGGGCCTGCTCGCTGTCTTCGTTGCTCTGTTCGGCGTCGGCGGCACCTTGGCATTCGGACCCTTGATCGAGGAATGACAGATGGCAGTCACCCAGAACCAGATGGCCGCTGACCCCGAACCCCGCGCGGGAGCATCCGACGTCGCAGGGTTGGGCCGGGCCCGACTCGCCCGGCGAAGCGCGACCGGTACTCGATTCACCTTTGTGCTCGGCATTGCGACCATCGTCTCGATGGCAGTCCTGGTTCTCTTCGGATTGTTCCTGTCACCGGCAGACGTCACCCAAGGTGAGAGCGTACGTATCCTCTATATCCACGTCGGTACGGTCTGGATCGCGTATGTGGCCTTTGGTGTCACGGCGATCTCGTCCGGGTTGTACCTGTGGAAGCGCACGACGTCATTGACCTGGGACCGGATTGCTGGCGCAAGCGCCGAGGTCGGTGTGCTCTTCATGGCACTGACCCTTTTCGCCGGAGCAATCTGGGGGCGACTGTCATGGGGCAAGTTCTGGGTCTGGGACGCACGGGTGACCACGACGGCATTCCTGTTCATCACCTACGTCGGATACCTCGCCGTGCGAGGTCTCGGGGGTAGCCACCAACAGCGCGGTCGACGATCGGCCGTCGTGGCCCTTCTTGCCGTCCTGGAGATCCCGCTCGTGCATTTCAGTGTCAAGTTGTGGCGGGGTCTCCATCAAGAGGCAAGCGTCGCCGGCACCACCAAAGTTCAACTCGAGAACCTGATGCTGTTCTCGCTGTTCGTCGCTCTGATCGCGTTCACGATGTTGTATGTCTGGCTCGTGATTCACCGCCAGCGGGTTTTGGCGATGCAGGATGCGCTCGACGACAAGGGCCTCGACTACGCGCTTGCGGCTCGTCGATCAGAGGGTGGTGAGTGATGGAAGACATTGGCTTCATCCTCGCCACCTACATCGCAACGTTCATTGGTTCGGTCGGTTTGGCTGCGTTCTATCTGCGCCGTGGCAAGCGCCTCGCCGAGCAACTGCCAGCGGAGGACAAGCCGTGGATCTGAGCCCTCGCTCGCTCGACGCTGCGCGTGGCCCAGACAGCGAGCCAGAAAGCGGACTTGACGGCAGTGCCGCCAGCCAGTCGGTTCCTCCCGCACCCCGGGTGCGGAATCGGCGAAAGCTGGTCTCGATCGGGTTACTCGTTGCCGTGGTCGCGGTCGGCGGTGTGGTCGTCACGAAGTTCCTGACCAGTTCACTTGATTACTACTGCAATGTCGACGAGGTCGGGATCAAGAGCGGGTGCGAGGTCGGACGGCGGTTACGGATCCAGGGCACCGTCGACGAGGGCACGCTTGAATCCGTCAACGGCGTGACCACGTTCGACATCTCCTTCGGGACGGTCACCAAGGCGGTGGTGTACGACGGCGATCCGGGCGGCGCATTTCAGGAATGCATTCCGGTCGTTGTGCACGGTGTCATGCGCGAGAGCGGCGTCTTCGACGGTGACGAAGTCGAGGTCAAGCACACCAACGAATACGAGGAGAAGAACGAAGGCCGGATCGCGGAGGCTGAATCCCAGGCCTGCGGTCTGACAGATTCAGCGAGTGCCGGATGATCGCAGCGTCGATCAATGCGACGTTGGGTCGGTCGATTCTGCTGTTCGGCCTGGTGTGTGCGACGTTCGGCGCGATTGCGACGGTCTATGGCATCCGCACCCGAGACACCAGGTTGCTGCGGAGTGCCCAGCGGTACGCATTCGGCGTCGCGATCGCAGGTATTGGTGCGTTCGCGGTCATGGAACGGGCGCTGATCCAGCGCGACTTCTCACTGCAGTTCGTTCAGCAGGTGGGGTCCGCCGATACGCCGTTCATCTACAACATCACAGCAATCTGGAGTGCGCTCGAAGGCAGCATCCTGCTCTGGTTGGTGGTGCTGGTTGGGTACACCGTGGTCATCGCGCGTCGATTCCGCAAGCGACTCGACGATCCGCTCGTGGCCTGGGCGCTGGTCGTGATGTTCGCCGTCTGCATCTTCTTCTTCATTCTCACCCTTGGTCCAGCGGAGGCATTCCGAGTCGGGGCGGCCGGGGTCACCGAGGGGCCGGGGCCGAATCCGCTGCTTCAGAACCACATCCTCGTTCTGTTCCATCCGCCGATCCTGTACCTCGGCTACGTCGGGATGACCGTCCCGTTCGCATTTGCGATCGCGGCCTTGATCACGGGTCGGGTCGGCGAACGTTGGCTCAGCGAGACCCGCCGGTTCGCCCTGTTCGCGTGGGGATTCCTGACGATCGGCATCCTGCTCGGCGGTTGGTGGAGTTATGAGGTGCTCGGTTGGAGCGGCGTTTGGGGCTGGGATCCGGTCGAGAACGCGAGCCTGTTGCCCTGGCTAACCGGCACCGCGTACATCCACTCGGTCCTCGTCCAGGAACGACGGGGCATGCTCCGAGTCTGGAACTTGACGCTGCTCGTGTCCACCTTCGCGCTCACGATCCTGGGCACGTTCCTGACCCGCTCAGGCGTCATCAAAAGCGTCCATGCATTCAGTAACGGCACCATCGGCCCGTACCTGTTGTCGTTCTTCGGGATCATCGTTGTGGTGTCGCTCGGGCTGATTGCATGGCGAGGTGACCGGCTGCGATCGCCCGGCTCGATCGACTCGCCGCTGTCGCGCGAAGGCGCGTTCCTGGCCAACAACGTGCTCTTCACCGTGTTCGCGTTCGTCGTGCTGTTGGGAACGGTGTTCCCGTTGATCGTCGAG
>JANOQU010000264.1:0-3315 GCA_031422355.1 Actinomycetes bacterium | reverse complement strand
GAATTTCGCCTTGGCGACCCAGCGGGCGCTGAACACTTCTGCTCCGCGGGTGCGGATCGGGATCAACACCGGCGAAGTGATGGACACGTCGACCGATCCGATCGGCGGTGCCGTCAACGCAGCGGCGCGGATCGCGGATCGGGCCGCCGGTGGGGAAGTGCTCATCTCCGATGTTGTTCGTCAACTGGTCGGGGTCGTCCCTGCCGTTGCCTTCGTCGACAGAGGCCGGCAACGGCTCAAGGGATTCGCGGATCGTTGGCATCTCTGGCAGGCGATCGATTCATCGACGGTCGGGGGCGTTCGAGGCACAGTAGGGCGCGTCGATGAACTGGGGGTACTGAAGGCCTTCATCTCATCCCTTGTCGCCGGAGCGGGTAATTCGATCGCGCTCGAGGGCGAGGCTGGCATCGGCAAGACGCAACTGGTCCGCGAGGTGTCGGCCATGGCGCGCTCGGCGGGCGTGCAGGTCGTCGAAGTCGTGGCCGACCAAGTCACGCGGCGGGTGGGTCTCGTGTCACACGGGCTGCTCGACGAGCACCGCATTCCGGCCGTACAGCGAGATCGACTTCGCGAATTGCTGCATCGCCCGCCGGTTGGCGGGGACTCCGACGACCTCAGCTTTGCGATCGTCGACGCAAGTGTCGACGCGCTGGAATCGTTCGCCAGGTCGGAGGCGGCGTTGCTGATCGTCGAAGACGTGCACTGGGCCGACGATCTATCGGTGGCGGTTTTGCGTTCGCTGATCCAGCGGTCTCGATCCGCTCGGTTCGGCGTCGTGCTGTCGCTGCGGCCGGCGCCGCGCACGGGTTACCTGGACCGGATGATGGACTCCCTCGCTGACTCGGGTGGTCGTCACCTGCGTCTCGGCGCGCTCGCTGAGGTCGACCTGCACGCTCTGTCCGCGGCGATCACCGGGGCCGCACCGGGCATCGAGCTTCGTTCGAGGTTGGCGGCGACCGGCGGAAACCCGTTGTTCGCGTCCGAACTGTTGCGCTCGTTCGACGAAGAGGGATTGATGCGGATCGAGTCCGGGATCGCGGAGGTCCCGCCGTCAGTCACTCCGAGCGGCCTCAACGAAACACTCGTACGCCGACTGTCCTGGCTTGCAGTCGAGACGCGGGATTTGTTGCGTCTCGCCAGCCTGCTCGGCACGAGTTTCACTCTCGCCGACCTCGCGACTGTGACAGGCCGCTCGGTGATCGACGTCGCCGCATGGCTGCGCGAGGCGTCTCTCGCCGGGCTGATCACCGGCGACCGAGATCGACTGGCATTTCGCCACGATCTCGTCCGCGACGCCGTGTACGGCGACATGCTCGCAGCCGAGCGACGTGACCTGCACCGTGCCGCAGCACAGGCGCTCGCGCGAGCGGGAGCCCCAACTCAACAGGTCGCCCACCAATACGCGCGCGGGGCCGTAACCGGCGATCGCGAGGCAGTTGGGTGGTTGGTGCGAGCGGCCGACGAGACGGTATCGATCGCACCCAGCGCCGCCATCGCTCTGTACGACGAAGCCCTCGCCCTGGCCCCCGATGTCTGGGACGGCCGAGCTTCCGTGCAATCACGGATGATCGAGCCGATCGCATGGTGTGGGCAGTTCGCCCGCGCAGAACGAATGGCAATTGCGGTGCTTGATGCAGCGCCAACACCAGACGTGGAGTACGCCGCGCTGCGCGGGCTGTCCGCGGTGTATGGCAATCGAGGCGACATCCCCCAGGCCATCGCCACGATCGAGCGCGTTCTCGCCCTCCCCGCCGCGGCGCCTGCCGAGGAGTCCATCCGACTCCGATGCATGGGCGCGCAGTTGCAGGTCCTCACTGGTGCGCTGGATCCTGAGGCCGGGCTGTCGATCGGAAACGAGACCCTCGCCTGTGGCATCGAGGCCGGCGACGCCACGACACAGTGCCTCGCGCATCAGGTACTCGGAGTCATCAAGCTGGTCACGGGCCACGGTTCTGAAGCTCACGCTCATCTGCGCCAGGGAACGGCGATGCTGTATTCCGGGAAGGTGACCCCGGCGTCGTATCTCATCCCCGACCACTTCTACGCAATCGGCCTTGTCGAGTTGGGCGACCTGGACGGCGCAATCGAAGCAGCCGCAGCGGCCCGATTGCGATACGAGCGTCGAGGTGCGCTGTCGCAGCTACCGATGGCGTACGTGGTTGCTGGCTTTGCCCACTTCTACGCCGGACGCTTCGACGAGGCGATTGCCGAACTCGAAGCTGGGGCAGCGGTCGTGGAGGACACCGGCAACCTCAACTTCGTGCTCTACTCCCAGTCCGTGCTCGCACGCATCGCGATCCGCAGAGGCGACCTCGGCGCAGCAAGCACCTACCTCGCCGCCGGAATAGCGCGATTGACCTCAGGTGGTTCGCTGTTCGGCGCCGACTGGTTGTTCGACGCCCAAACCCAATACCTCGCCGCCACTGGCGACGTGGAGGGTGCGTTGAACGTCGCCCAGCTCACGTGGTCCCAGACGGAGTTCCTCCGCTTCTTCTACGGCTACCACGAACGGGGCATCGTCGCCGCCCGCTTGGCGACAGGGTGCGGTCAGACTGACTTCGCCAATACGGTGGCCGACAGTCTGGAGGAAGGGCAACTTCGCTGTCCGACTTTGAGCGGACAAGCTTTCGCGCTCCACGTGCGCGGCCTTGTGGACGCTCATGCAGACATCTTGCTCGAGGCGGTCGCACTGTTCCGAGAGACGCCATTGTCTCTTGCGCTCGCCTCATGCTGCGAAGACACCGCCGCCGCGCTCGCAACTGCCGGTCGCAAGGATGAAGCGATCGTTCTTCTCCAGGAGTCGATCGCCATCCACTCCTCGGCGGGTGCCACCGGAGAGATCGACCGTGCGGAGGCAATGCTTCGGCGACTTGGCGCGCGAGGCACAAAGTCTCGGAGCGCGCGGCCGAGCTTCGGCTGGGAATCGCTGACCCCGACGGAGATCGCCGTTACCGATCTGGTCGCCCAGGGACTGACCAACCCCGAGATCGGCGCCCGTCTCTATGTGTCGCGCCGCACCGTCGAAACCCACCTCGCCCATGTCTTCCGCAAGCTCGACTACGTCAGCCGATCCCAGCTCGCGGCCGAGTACACCCGCCGCACGACGGGTGTACTCTGAGCGCTCGACCGCTTTGCGCGTCAGCCGCCCGTGTAGCGGAAGATGTACAAACCGAAGTCGCGGTCGCTGGCGGCGACGTATTCCACGCCACCGCTCTGGAAGACCTGGACGCCCCAGAAGTTGTTGCCGTGCTCGCCGGTGGCGTCGATGAAGTGCCCGGCTTAGACGAGCTTGTTGCGCACCACCTTCAACACCCG
>JANOQU010000263.1:0-6654 GCA_031422355.1 Actinomycetes bacterium | reverse complement strand
AGCAACACGATGACGAGTACACGGAATCGCTCCGGTGAGAAGCGCTTGCGCAGTGGCATCCCGGCCATCATCCCGATCATGAGCGCCGGAATCGCGACAGCACCCGCTTGCAGTTCGTTGGCATGGATCTTGCCGCCGACGGCGAAAATCATGAGGCCGACGCTTCCGCTGATCAAGAAGACGTAGTTGATCGTCGCCCGGAATGCCTCCGGAGCGAGTTTGCGCGACTGCAGGTCGAACACGAGAGGCGGCCCGCTGGTCGAGATCGACGTGTTCAACACGCCACTCGCGAATCCCAGTATCCAATCCATCCGCGGGCCAAGATGGGCAAGGTTGAGCCCTCGCGAGAGCATCACGACTGCGGCCAGGACGCCGACACCCAACAGGATCCGCAGTGTTCCATCGCCGACGAATTCGAACACCGTGTAGCCGACGGGCAAACCGAGCAAGCAGGCCAGCGCCAGTCGGTTGGCGAGGGCGTGGTCACGCTGGCGACGATAGAGATAGGTCTGGGCGCCGTTGGCGAATACGGCAACGATCGATGAGACGATCACCGCGCTGTGGATGTCGATCACCAGGCTCATCAACGGCACCGACATCAGCCCGAAACCGAATCCGGCAACGGCGGTGACGATCGACGAGAACAAGATTGCCCCGGCGACGACGGCGAACTGAGCCGTCGTGAACGATGCTGCGATCAACGAACACCCCAACTGAAGCGGTGGGTGTGGATTCGGAAATAGGGAAACGCCTGAGCCTCCCGCACGCCAGGAATCGTTCGAATGTCATTATTGAGGAGATTGAACAATTCCTCGTTCGTCTCGCACAGCACTTCCGCAAGAACGTCGTAGCCGCCGGCGGTGAGCACCGCATAGATCACCGAGGGCAAGGCGCCGACCGCGTCGGCCACAGATTGGGCGTCACGTTCGACAGTGATGCAAATCATCGCCATCGCGGTGTAGCCCAGCGCCAATGGGTCGGTGACGGCCACGACCTGCAACACGCCAGAGTCCGTCAGCCGCTGGACACGCTGTCGGGTGGCCGCTGGCGAAAGGCCGACAAGTGGAGCGAGATCGGCATAGCTCATCCGGCCGTCGCGTTGCAGTTCGCCGATGATTCGCTTGTCGATGGGATCGAGGGTCACGTGGGCCGAGCCTACGATGCACGCACGAGCCTCACCCCACCAGTGCGGTGACAGCCGCGCTGAAGACCTCGGTATGCAGGTCGACATCGGCAATCGTGTGGTGCGGAGACAGCAGTGCCATGTTGTGGAATGGCGTCAGCAGAACGCCCCGGTTGACCGCCCACAGGTGCATGAATGCGTCGAGATGGTGGTCGGTTGCGGCAGATGCCTGCCGGCCGTTCGACGGTGGCGGGCAGAACCAGTATTCAGCGCGGCAACCGAGAAGTTGGACGTGCCACTCCAGGTCGGCAGCGCCGATCACCTTCGCAACCCCATCCGCCCACGCTTGGGCGAGCGGTGTTGCGATCGCAAAGTCTTCATCACGCAAGCACGTCGACAGCGTTGCCCGGACTGCCGCAAGGGCAAGGGCGTTACCGGTCAGGGTTCCACCGACCCCAGAGGTGTCGATCGCCTCCGACTTGAGCGGCCCGGCCAGGCGGGCGGCGATCTCGTTGGTCATGCCGTATGCGGCGGCCGGCATCCCGCCACCGATGACTTTGCCAATCACCAGAAAGTCTGGTTCGATCCCCCACGCCGCAGTCGCTCCGCCAGGCCCGACACAAATGGTGTGCGTCTCGTCGATGACAAGCAGGGTGCCGAAGCGACGGGTGAGTTCTCTGACTGCGTCGAGGTATCCGGGGTCGGCGAGCACGATGCCGATATTGGTGAGGGCTGGCTCCATCAAGACGCACGCCACGTCACCGCCGGCGAGCGCCTGTTCCAACGCGACGAGATCATTGAACTGCACCACCACGGTCGTGAGTGACGGATCAACCTGCGGACCGAGCGAACCTGGCCGAGTGACCACGAAGCCGGTGTCGTCCAGTACTGCGAAGGTCTCGTCGACGGTGCCGTGGTAACACCAATCCATGACCAGAATCTTCGATCGGCCAGTGAGGTGACGGGCGAAACGCAACACGAACCGATTGGCGTCGGTGGCAGTCATCGCCATCTGCCAGATCGGTAGCCCAAAGCGTCGGGCCAGTTCGTCAGCAACCCACGCCGCATCATCGTTCGGCAGCATGGTCGTGATGCCGTTCAGCGCCTGGCGATGGAGGGCCACCGCGATCTGCTCCAGGCCATGGCCAACCATCGCACCGGTGTCACCGAGGCAGAAGTCGACGTAATCGCGTCCGTCGACATCGATGAAGTGAGCGCCCGACGCTCGATCGAAGTGAAGCGGGAATGCACCCGGCCAGCGAGACATCCATGGCATTGGAACGCCCCCGAGGAGATGCCGCCCTGCCGCTGACGCGCGAGCCTGGGACTGCGGATGCTCAGCGACGAAGCGGGCTTCCTCGACGGCATGTAGGCGAGCCAAGCGATTGCGGTCAACGGTCATGACGACAAGCTACGCTGAAATCCACCATCGGTGCCACTGATTCGATTGTTTAGGCAATCTCAGGCAATCGAATCAGTCGAACAAGGCCCCTTGCTGCATCGCTTCGATCGGAATGGCCGGCAGATCCTCGAGCGCGCAACCTGTCGCCTGGAGATCAGCGTGAAGTTGCCTCGCCAGCGGCAGCGCCCGTGAATTGTCCGGCGTGTGCACCGTGACGATCGGTGTTCGTCCTTCGTGAATCCATTGAGCGAGCACAGGGAGCCACGGCTGCCAGCCAGCGGACGTCTCGACGACGTCAGATCGTCCGATCAGGCGAACGATCGGTGTCGCAGTCAGTGCCGTCGCGATGACCGGCAACCTCGGCTTCCTACTCCATCCGTCGCGCTCTGCGTCATCGGTGGGCGGCTTCGAAAACAGCGGTCCGGTATCCAGGATGACTCGTTCGGCGCCGACGTCGGTGAGTAGCCGGTCGAGGCTGACCTGGGCGCGGCCACCGTCGAAGAACTGCGGATGGCGTACCTCGACTGCCCACCGAACGTGCAGTCCTGCGACGTCTGTCGGTGCCCGCCGAAGAAAAGCAGCGAGGACTCCGATATCGCCAGGCCCGAACGAGGGCGGTAGCTGCACCGTGATTGGACCGACCCGTTCCCCGAGTGGTTCAAGCAGACGCAGAAACGCGATCAATTCGGCATCGGTTCCTCGTAGCCGACGGTCATGGCTGATCGATTTGGGGACCTTGAACACGAATCGAAAGGTGGACGGCGCGACTGTCGCCCACCTCCGGATGGTGTCGGCCGGCGGCAGCGCGTAAAACGTGGTGTTTCCCTCGACAGCGGTGCACCAGTTGACGTAGTGCCCCAATTCATCGCCGGGCCGCGTTGACGACGGGAAGTACGGACCGACCCAGTCCCGATTGGCCCACATCGCAGACCCGACGAACAATCGACCGACCACAAACCGCCACGCTACCCGTCCATCTGCGACACGGCCGCCGCGGTAACCTCGCACCGATGTCCGACGACGAAGTTGTGCTCAACATCGCAGGCCGCGAGATCACGGTCACTCATCCGGGCAAAGTGTTCTTCCCGGCGCGCGGCGACACAAAGTTGGATCTGATCAATTTCTATGTTGCGGTCGGTGAACCGCTGATGCTGCAGATGCGCGACCGCCCCGTACTGCTCCAACGCTTTCCGAATGGCACCACTGGCTCGTCGTTCTTTCAGAAGCGGATTCCCGACTCTGCCCCAGATTGGCTGCAGACGACCACGGTCAGCACTCCGAACGGTACGGATTCGCGAGCCCTCGTGATTGCCGACCTCGCCCACTTCGTCTGGGCAGTCAACCTTGGCTGCCTCGGCTTTCACTCGTGGCCGATACGGGCCAGCCAGCCTCAGTTCACCGATGAGCTTCGGATCGACCTCGACCCCGGACCTGGCACGACGTTTGCGATGGCGCAGGAGACGGCAAGCGTTCTCCTCGAACTGTTCGTCGAGGTCGGTATTCGCAGTTTCATCAAGACCACTGGCAACCGAGGGCTTCACGTCTACGTTCGGCTGCTACCTCACTGGGATTCATTCGCCGTCCGCTCGGCCGCGGTGGCCGTTGCCCGTGAGTTGGAACGCCGCCGACCCGACCTGATCACTGCGGCGTGGTGGAAGGAGGAACGGGGAGAGCGAATCTTCATCGACTTCAATCAGAACGCCCCACATAAGACCGTCTTCGCCCCGTGGTCGGTTCGGTCACGCGACCACGCTCCCGTCTCATATCCGTTCGAGTGGGACGACCTGCCGGTGATCGACCCGAACGAACTGACAATCGCAACGGTCCCCGTCCGCCTCGCCGTCAATGGCGATGCCTGGGCCACGATCGACGAGACGCCGAACACGCTGCAGCCCCTTCTCGAGATGGTTGCCCGCGATCAAAGCAACGGCTTGCTGGATGCGCCGTGGCCGCCGGTCTACCCGAAGATGCCCGGCGAGCCACCCCGTGTGGCCCCAAGCAGAGCGAAGAAGACAGCGCCATGAAGACAGCACTGGTGCTCTGCATCATCGCTGCGTTCGGCTACGGAATCGGGGCAGTCCTGCAGGCCTTAGGGGCTCGCCGGGCGAGCCAACAGGGCCGAGTCGGCGTGGTTGCGATGGCCAAGCAGCCCATCTTTCTGATCGGCTTGTTCGCTGATCTGGCGAGTTGGTTCATCTCCCGGTTTGCGCTCCACACCCTGCCCCTGTTCGCCGTCCAGACCATTCTCGCCGGCAGTCTGGCCGTCACCGTCTTGCTCGCAGGCGTCGTTCTCGGCGCCGAGTTACGGCGCCCGGATCAGCTCGCGATCATCGCAACGATGATCGGTCTGGTGATCGTCGGCATCTCCGCCGGCGAGGAAGAGGCCCAAGACATCTCCCATCTTCTCAAGATCGGCATCCTGCTGGGGATTCCTGCCGTGATGGTCCTCGGGCTGTTCTCGATGCGTCTCGGCAAGTCGGTCATGCTGGCGGTGCTCGCTGGCGCAGCATTCACCGGAAGCGCGCTTGCTGCACGGGCAGTCCACATCAAGGACGAGTCGTTGGTCGGCATCCTCAGTGAGCCACTGCTGTGGGCTGTGCTCGTGTACGCCGTACTCGCTCTTGGGCTCCACGCAGTCGCACTCATTCGTGGCAGCGTCGGCCCAGTCACCGCTGCGATGTGGGCGACCGAAGTTCTGGTTGCTGTCATCATCGGGGCGATCGCACTCGGCGACCGGATGCGGCCCGGATGGACGGTGCCCGCGATTCTTGGTATCACGATGACGCTGGTCGCAACGATCATTTTGGCCCGCTCGCCCGCACAGGATCTCGAACATCGGTCCATCTCGCCGGCCGACTTGCCGGCCACACTCGAAAACGTGGTCTCGGAGAACCCGCCGGCTCACGGTTAGCTTCTCCACGCGTCATCGGCCACAATTGGCCAATGACGCTCGATTTGGCACGTGAAACCACGAATGATCCCGAGACCAGCGCCGTCGAGTCCGCGCTGGCGGCGCTGCTCCAGACCCATGATCCAACTGTCGAATCGCATCACGCTTTCCGCGGCCACCAGTACGACGCCGGCCTCGCGTGGGTCCACTTCCCTACCGGCTTTGGCGGATTGGGAGTGCGCCCCGATCTCCAGAAGGTGGTCGACCGGCGAATTCGTGAAGCTGGTGGCAAATCCGCCGACCCGGCGTCGTTCTTTCTCGCGCTCGCTGGACCGACCATCGTCACTCACGGATCCGACGAACAACGCAACCGGTTCCTTCGCCCGATGTTCACGGGTGAGCAACGTTGGTGTCAGTTGTTCAGCGAGCCGGGCGCTGGCAGCGACTTCGCCGGCTTGGCAGCCAAAGCCGTGCGCGACGGCGACGAATGGCTGGTCAATGGTCAGAAGGTCTGGAACACGATTGCCCACCTCGCCGACTGGGGCATGCTCGTCACCCGTTCCAATCCGGATGCACCCAAGCACAAGGGCATGACCTACTTCGCAGTGGACATGCGCAGCCCAGGTCTCGAGGTGCGGCCGCTGCGCCAGATCACCGGTGAGGCCGAGTTCAACGAGGTCTACCTCACCGACGTTCGAATCCCCGATGACAACCGGATCGGTGCAGAAGGCGAGGGCTGGCGGGTCTCGCTGACGACGTTGATGAACGAGCGCAGCACCATCGGTGGCGGCGGTGGTGCGCCCAAGCGCGGCGCTGGCCCGATCGCGGAACTGGTCGGCGTTTGGCAGGGTCTCCCCGCTGATCGGCGCACGGCCGCCCAGAAGGATCACGTGATGAAGATGTGGGTCCGTGCCGAATGTGCTCGACTCACCAATATTCGCGCTGGCGGCAATCGCAAGGCGGGCAACCCTGGGCCAGAGGGGTCGGTCTCCAAGCTTGCAATGGCGGAACTCAACAAGGAGATGTTCGAGCTGGCCATGGACCTGCTCGGGGCCGACGCGATGGTCGGCTACGACTACTCGTTCCGGCGCCCGGAGTCGTTGTCCACCGAGGGCCTCGAGCATGGCGTACGCCACGCGTTCCTGCGCGTGCGCGCCAACTCGATCGAGGGCGGCACCAGCGAGATCATGCGCAATATCCTCGGCGAGCAAGTCCTCGGCCTTCCCGGCGAACCTCGGG
>JANOQU010000262.1:0-19142 GCA_031422355.1 Actinomycetes bacterium | reverse complement strand
GGATTCCACCCACTTGCGGGCTGCGTTATGGCGACGAAACCGGCGCTGCGCGGTGCGAACGATTCGCATCGATTCGTGCGCCGTGAGTCGCAAATAGCCGGTTCGGAACCCGACGATCAGGTCCTCACGAAGCGGCCGCTCGCGGTCGGTGACCGCTTTGTCGATGACCAAGGACATCCGGAGGTCACCCTTGGTGCGTGCCGCGAGTTGGCTATCGGTGCCGCCCCAATTGACATCGTGGACGAGGTCGCCGAGTACGACCTGTTCGATACCTGCTTCGCCGAGTGACGGCAGAACTCGCTCGATATAACGGAGGAATACCCGGTTCGGACCAATGACGAGTACGCCTTGGTCCTCCAGCGGAAATCGGTAGGTGTAGAGCAGGTATGCGGCACGGTGCAGCGCGACCACCGTCTTGCCGGTACCGGGACCGCCCTGGACGACGAGGACACCGGCCTGCGGCGAACGGATGATTTCGTCCTGCTCGCCCTGGATCGTGGCGACGATGTCGCCGAGTTGGCCCGTGCGTCCCCGCTCGAGAACGGCGAGCAACGTGCTGTAGCCGCGCAGGCCGGCGCCGCGCTGCGGGCTGAGGCTGTCCTCTTCGCCGACGCCGAGATGCCCTTCACCGAAGAGTTCGTCCTCCAAGCCCAACAGGGTTCGGCCCTGGACCGCAAAGTGACGGCGGCGGGCGAGCCCCATGGGTTCGCGACCAGTCGCGCGGTAGAACGGCTCAGCCACTGGCGCCCGCCAGTCGACAACGACCGGCTCACGGTTGTCGTCGGCGACGGCAAGTCGACCGATATGGAAGCTCTCGAACGCCTCGGGACCCTCGATCATCGGATCGGCAAGCCGGTCGATTCGGCCAAAGACCAGGGCTGCGTCGCCGAGATCCAGTTGGGTCAGCCGGTTGACGACGGTCTCGTCGAACACATCGCGTTCGAAGCGGGCCTGAACCGTGCCGCCGAGTTGACCCTCGTGGATCTTGCGCAGTTTCCATGCGTCGGTCCGGCTCGTTTCGAGACACACGTACGCGTGATCGATATAAGCCTGCTCTTCAGCGAAATCGGGGTGTTGTTGTGTCATGGGCCCTCGACCCAAAATCGAGCGGACCACGACTGAGTGGCTGGCCGAAATGGGTCTGAAAACTCTATCGGCACTGCGCGATATCGGCTCAGGAGGTCGTGGCGATCCCGCCGTCGACGGGAATCACGGCCCCGGTCACGTATGCGCCGGCCCGGCTCGAGAGGTATACCGCAACTCCAGCCATGTCATCTGGCCGGCCGATTCGCCCCAGAGGTGAAGATTTCGCGATCGAGTCGCCGAACGCTTCCAGGGTGGCGGCCATCATCTTGCTCTGAAACGGGCCCGGTGCGATTGCGTTGACAGTGATGTGTTCCGGCCCGAGCCTGCCGGCCAGAACCCGGGTCAGATGGTGCACCGCTGCCTTGCTGGCCGAATACGCAAACGTGTCCATCGAGTTCACATGCAGGCCATCGATCGAGCCGATATTGAGGATTCGCGCCGGATCCTCCGTTGAACCAGCCGCGCGTAAGTTCGGCAGGAGGGCTTGGACGAGAAAGAACACGCCCTTGACGTTGGTGTCGATCGTTCGGTCCCACCCGGCTTCGGTGAACTCGTCGATTGGCTGGCCCCACGCGGCACCTGCGTTGTTGACCAGGATGTTCAGGCTTGGGAACCGTTCGGTCACCGCTGCCGCAAGTTCGCGGACACCTTCCACCGAACTGACATCGGCACGAACCGCCTCGATCGGTCCGAACGCCGACATCTCCTCGCACGCCGCGTCCAGTTCGACCTGCTTGCGGGCGCTGATGATGACGGATGCGCCCGCATCGAGCAGGCCACGAGTGATCATCGCGCCGATACCCCGGCTGCCGCCGGTGACCAAGGCCGTCTTGCCGGACAGTGAGAAAAGATCAGATGACATCTGGTGATTCTGGCCCACCGCGACCACTCACCCTGAACTGGGTGACGGAATCTCCGATCGAAAATTGATGACACGATTCACGCCCTTGGTCCCGCCACGGTTCACCCCTTGGCACAGAGCGGCACCGAGGGTGTCGAACGTGTCATGCCGAGGAGACGACCAGGGGTGGCGAACGGCGAACGCTCAGCGCAGCGGCAGAGGGGGCAGAGGGGAACGCAGGGGCAGCGGCAGAGGCAGAACGCAGGGGGCAGATAGCGTTCACGACATATGACCGCAACGGCGAGTTCGCCATTCCTTGACGCTGCAGCGGGTGGAGCCAGTCGTTGGACGCCGGTGTGGTTCATGCGCCAGGCAGGACGCAGCCTGCCCGAGTACAAAGCTGTGCGCGGTGAAGGAAGCATCCTGCACGCAATCAAGAACCCTGCCGTGGCAGCTGAAATCACGCTGCAGCCGGTACTGCGTTACGGCGTGGATGCAGCAGTGCTGTACAGCGACATCGTGGTGCCCGCACACGCAATCGGGTTCGGAATCGACGTCGCCCCCGGGACCGGCCCGGTTGCGACCGACCCGTTCCGTTCGGCTTCAGACCTTTCACGGGTGCGACCGTTCGAACCAGAGATCGATACGCCGTACGTGATCGAGACGGTGAAGATCTTGGCGAAGGAACTGACGGTGCCCCTGCTCGCGTTTGCCGGGGCGCCATTCACGGTCGGCAGCTACCTGATCGAGGGCCGACCGAGCCGCACCTACGAGTACACCAAAGCCCTGATGCACACCGACGAGGCCACGTGGCACGAGTTGATGAGCCGACTTGCCGGCCACGCAATCGCGTCGATCCGTAGCCAACTCGACGCCGGAGCCGCCGCGTTCCAGTTGTTCGATTCGTGGGCAGGGGCATTGAGCAGGGTCGACTACGAGCACTATGTGCTGCCGCACTCCACCCGGATCTTCGACGAATTGAAGACATCACATCCAACGGCACCGAGCATCCACTACGGCATTGGCTGCGATCACATCCTCGAATCGATGTTCGCGGCTGGCCCGTCGGTGATCGGGCTCGACTGGCGAACTCGGATCGCGGACGCCCGGGCGCGCCTCGGTCCGACGACGGTTGTGCAGGGCAACCTCGATCCTGCGCTCGTCCTCGCTGGCTGGCCAGTCGCCGAGCACGGCTGCGAGGCAGTGCTCCGCGACAACGACGGTCATCCCGGGCACATCTTCAACCTCGGCCACGGCGTGCAACCGAATTCAGACCCGGGCGTGCTCGAGAATGTGGTCGCCTACGTCCACGACCAGACCAACCGCAAGACGCCGGCACTGGCCGCGCCAGCGGCGCCAGCGGCGCCAGCGGCGCCAGCGGCGTCAGCGGCGTCAGCGGAGGAGCCATCATGACTGAGCACCGCACAGCCGTGCTCTTGATGGCCTACGGCACACCCCGCACGCCAGCCGAGATCCTGCCGTACTACACCGACATCCGTCGCGGCCGGCCACCGACGGACGAGCAACTCGCCGACCTCACCCGTCGCTACGAGGCGATCGGGGGAATCTCGCCGCTCGCCGAACGGACCGAAGCCCAACGCGACGCGTTGCAAGCGGCCTTGGACCAGCCCGCGCCGGGCGAATACTTCGTCACACTCGGTCTGAAACACGCTTCACCGATGATCGAGACAGCGGTCGATGACCTCGCCGCCCAGGGCTTCCACCACATCATCGGCCTGGTCCTGGCACCGCACTACAGCTCGTTCTCGATCGGTCAGTACATGGACCGTGCGACGGTCGCGGGCGAACCGCACGGCATCGCCGTGACGCGGATCACGAGCTGGGCGACCGAGCCGGCGCTGATCGAGTTCATCGCGACGGATCTGCGCCAACGCCTCGACGCCATGCCGGCCAATACCAAGGTTCTCTTCACCGCCCACTCGCTACCGCAGCGAATCATCGACGCCGGTGACCCATATCCGGATGAGTTGCGGGCGACGGCTGAGTTGATCGCTGCAGCCGCCGGGCTTGGGCACTGGAGCCAATGGGCGATTGCGTGGCAGTCGGCCGGCAGGACTCCCGAGCCATGGATCGGGCCAGACATCCTCGAGGTGATCGACGAACTCGGCGCAAGCGAGAACGCAGCGGGGGTTGTCGTCGCAGCGGTCGGCTTCGTCGCTGACCATCTCGAAGTGCTCTACGACCTCGACATTGAGGCATCGGCGCGTGCCGTCGCATTGGGTCTCGCGTTCGATCGGACGGCATGCGTCAACGACGACCCGTCCGTGATGAACGCACTTGCGGCCAGGGTCATTTCGGCCAACGGACAGTAAGAGCACAGATGATGAGCGAGGATTCGGCTCACGGCCAGCGGATCATCATCGTCGTCGGCGGTGGCATCACCGGACTGACGGCCGCCTACCGTTTGTCCCTCCTGGCACCCAACGCGTCGATCACCCTCCTCGAATCCGATCCACTACTCGGGGGCAAGATCCGCTCATCCGATTTTGCCGGCGTGCCAGGTGTCGACGAGGGCGCCGACGCATTCTTGACACGCGTCCCGCACGCAATGGCCCTGGCCGCCGACCTCGGCCTGAGCGACAGCCTGACGTCGCCAGCCGTCGCCGCTGCGAACGTCTGGTGGAACGGACTCCACTCCATTCCGGAAGGACTGCTCCTCGGCGTGCCGAGCGATCTGTCGAAATTGGCCAGAACGAAGCTCTTGTCCTGGCCGGGAAAGCTGCGTGCGGCACTGGAGCCGATCCTTCCGGCGACTGGCGTTGCCCAGGATTCGGTCGGTCGGCTGATCCGCAAGAGGTTTGGCAAGCAGGTCCACGAACGTCTCGTCGATCCCCTTGTGGGCAGCATCTATGCAGCCGACACCGATCGTTTCAGCCTCAGCGGAGTACCCCAGATCTTGGAGTTGGCGAGTGGCAACCGCAGCCTGCTGCTCGGAGCTCGCAGGATCCGCGCCCGGGCGGCCAAATCGGCCACGACGACTCCGGCCGGTCCGATCTTCTCAACACCGACCGGCGGGATGGCCGTGCTCACCGACGCGCTTGCAGCGGTCATTCGCGAACGTGGCGTCAGCGTCCAGACAGCCACGACGGTCTCGACCATCGAACGCGGAGAGCGCGGCACGTGGTTGGTCGATGGCCAAGTCGCCGACGCAGTCGTCTTGGCGACACCTGCCAGAACGACGGCCCCACTGCTCGACGGAATCTGCCCGGACGCTGCCGTGGCGCTCGCTCGGTTCGAGCATGCCGGGGTCGTGATGGTCACCCTGGCCATACCCGCCACCGATTGGCCGCGAGGTCTGCACGATCGCTCGGGCTATCTCGTGCCGAAGCCCGTCCAGAAGTGGGTGACGGCGGCGTCGTTCGCCTCAGCCAAGTGGGCCCACTGGCACAACGCAGCCAACGACACGTTCCTGCTCCGGATATCGCTCGGTCGCGATGGCCGAGATCTCACCGGCGAGACCGACGAAGCGTTACTGCATGCTGCGATCGACGAAGTGGGCGGCCACCTCGGCGTTGACCTGCGCCCGACCGCGCATCGGATCACCCGCTGGCCCATGGCGTTCCCGCAATATCGGCCCGGACACACCAAAACCGTCGAAGCCATCGAGGCCGCACTGGCGCGCGACGCCGCCGGGGTCTTCGTGGCCGGAGCCAGCTATCACGGCATCGGTATCCCCGCCTGTATCAATCAGGCCAACCTTGTCGCTGCGACCGTGGTCGCATTTCTCGACCGTTCGCGCTGACCGCTTTCAACGAGATTGTGCGAAGCTAGTCCGATGCGTGGCGTTCGAACCCGAGTCATGGCGGCGGTGGTCGGCCTCGCCGTAGTCGTCGGCGTGATCATCGCTACCGCTGGCGGAGACTCCGAAGTCGCCGACGCCGTGATCGTGCCGCTGACGGCCGCCGAAGTGGTGGAGACCACTGCGGTTGCGACCACTGTCCCCCGCACCACCGTGGCGCAGACGACCACGACCGCGCCTCAGACGACCGTTGCCGAGACCACCACTACGGCGGTTCCCGAGACCACCTTGCCACCCACGACACTGGCGCCCATCACGGTTCCCGAAACGGTGCCGGTGCCCATCGCTCCACCAGCAGATTCCCGTGGCCAAGAACCTGTCATCGAACTCGGCTCGATCGAAATTCCCCGACTCGGTCTCGCTGCGGCAATGTTCGAAGGGATCCGGCTCACCACGCTCGACCGAGGTCCTGGCCATTGGCCAGGGACTGCGATGCCAGGGGCCACCGGCAACGTCGTGGTCGCCGGCCACCGCACCAGCCATAGCAAGCCGTTCCGCCACCTGGAACAACTGGTTCCCGGCGACGAGGTCATCTTCAACACAGCGGACGGCCGATTTGTCTATTCGGTGGTCAGCACCGAGATCGTGTACCCGGATGCAATCCACATCATCGACCAAACGCCAGAGCGCACAGCGACGTTGTTCGCCTGTCATCCGGTCGGATCCACCAAACAGCGAATCGTCGTCCATCTCGCAATGGCAGCCGGCTGAAACCTAACGCTTGTAGCGTCGCTGCCCGATGCCACGAATCCGACGTCCCCGCAAGCAGGCTTGGTACGCGCTCGTCGGCGGACTACTCGTGGCGTCATCGTTGCCACCGTGGGGACTATGGCCATTGGCGTTCGTCGGCCTCATGGTCTTCGAGACGGCCCTCGGCCACGCTCCCACCCGTGCCGTCCGTTTTCGCTATGGCTGGCTGTTCGGCGCTGGGTGGCTGTTCCCGGGAATGGTGTGGATGTGGTTTCTGACCGCACCCGGGTATGTGCTGGCGGCCGCGTTGTTCGCGACACTCCACGGAGCCGCCGCGATCATCACACCCGCTGGCAACTGGAGAGTGATCGGTCGCCCGCTCGCGCACACCCTGGCCGAAGCGTTGCGGTTCTGTTTCCCGTTCGGCGGCGTACCCCTGGCGAGCCTTGCGATCAGCCAGAGCAGCGGGCCTTTCGTCGGCGTCGTCCGGATCGGCGGACCGATTCTGTTGACGTGGCTCACCTTCCAGATCGGGTTCGCGCTCGCAGGACCGGCGCCGGGTATCCCCCGGTTCGCCAGAAAGCGTCGGCCTGAGGCCCGCGGCGTGCCACACGGGATGTTCGGGCTGCTCGCAGTGGTCATCGTGATCGTGGTTGCTGCGGTTGCCCCGTCGGGAGATGACACAGGGCGGACTATGCGAGTCGCGCTTGTCCAGGGCGGCGGGCCACAGGGGACTCGCGCCGTCGACATCGTGCGCTGCACAAGTGACGGCGAACGCGACGATGCTGGCCCCGATAGCGGTCCGCGTTGCGTCACGAACCGTCAACTTGCGGCGACTCGAACGCTGACCGTTGCCGACGACATCGACATCGTGGTCTGGCCCGAGAACGTGATCGACGTGGACGAGTTCAGTGCGAGCACAGAGTTCGCCGAGGTCGCGGCGGAGGCCGAACGTCTCGGCGCAACGTTCCTGGTCGGCATCACCGAGGAGGCGTCGGGCGACCGGTTCACCAACGCCCAGGTCGTCGTGACGCCAGACGGCGACTACACCGACCGCTACGACAAGGTCCGGCGAGTTCCCTTCGGCGAGTACGTCCCGATGCGTGGTTTGCTGGAAGCACTCGGCGCGCCAACCAACCTGGTCCCGCGTAACGCGGTCGCCGGCACTGACCCCGCCTACCTCACGCTTCCCGACGGAACCCGCGTCGCCGTCGTCATCTCCTGGGAGGTGTTCTTCGGTGGCCGCGCCCGCGACGGGGTCGGCCACGGCGGGCAGCTGATCATCAACCCCACCAACGGCAGCAGCTACACGTGGACGGTGCTCCAGACCCAACAGGTGGCCTCGTCGCGGTTACGGGCGATCGAGACCGGGCGTTGGGTCGCCCAGGTCGCCCCGACGGGGTTTTCAGCCTTTGTCTCCCCCGACGGCGACGTCATCGACCGCACCACGATCAGTGAGCAGGCCGTGATCATCCACGACGTGCAACTTCGCACTGGCGACACGTGGTACGTGACCATCGGCGACAAGCCCTGGGTCGCGATCAGTGCACTGATGCTGGCGGTGACCCTGTGGCGAAGCGGTTGGCGTCCGCGTGACCTTCGTCGCCGGTCGGGTCAGAATGACCCGACGACGCCGGCTACGGCATTTCCAACATCACCGTGACGGGGCCGTCGTTGGTCAGCGACACCTTCATATCGGTTCGGAATCGGCCGGTCGCAACCGTCGCTCCCAGTCGCCGCAGTTCCGCAACGAAAGTGTCGATCAATGGTTCGGCCTGCTCTGGCCGTGCTGCTTTGACGTAACTCGGGCGCCGACCGGCTGAGGTCTCGGCATACAGCGTGAACTGGCTGACGACCAGCACTTCGTGACTGGTGTCGGCCACGGACCGGTTCATGACGCCATCGTCATCGTCGACGATTCGCAGGTTCCAGATCTTGTCGGCCAACTTCCGAGCGATCGCTTCGGTGTCGTCGTGGGTCACCCCCACCAACACGCACAGGCCGACCCCGATCGCCCCGACGACCTCGCCATCGACCGTCACGGACGCTTCTCGAACCCGTTGGACCAGCGCGCGCATCGCCCGATACTGCCACGAGCTCGTCCAGCGTCAACCGCCGATGCGACGTTTCACCCCCTCGTTGCCGCTCGTCGACCACCGCCCACGGCGCGCCGACCACCGCTCGATGGCACATATCACGCCCTCGGTGCCGCTCCGTGCCACCCCTTGGCACACAACGGGAACAAGGGCGTGAAACGTGCCAAAGCAAATCCACGGGAACGGCCAGGCGGGACGGGGACGACGGTCCGGCACACTGGGTCGGTGATCGAATTGCGCGCTGGACAGGCCCACTGTGTCGTCAGCCCGAGTGACGGCGGGCGGATTGCTTCGCTCGCGATCGGCGCCCGGGAGCTGCTGATCTCGAAGCCCGAAGACGGGAATTCGATGACGTGGGGCAGTTTCGTGATGGCGCCGTGGGCGGGCCGAATCCGCAACGGCGCGTTCCGATTCAACGGCAATCAATACCAGCTCGACCTCGGCCTACCCCCGCATGCGATCCACGGCACCGTGTACACCCAGCCCTGGACAGTCGGCGATATCGGCCCGACATTCGTCTCGATGTCGTGCCCGCTCGGCGATCAGTGGCCGTTCGGCGGCGTCGTCCACCAGCGGATCGAATTGGACTCGAACCAGCTCCGATGCACGGTGTCGATCTCGGCTGACGAACTCGAAATGCCGGCCCAGGTTGGCTGGCACCCATGGTTTCGCAAGCCTGATACAGCGCAGTTCGAGTTCGCCCAGATGTACCGCCGCGACGCCAGCGGCATCCCCGATGGCCAACTCATCACCCCGCCAGCAGGGCCGTGGGACGACTGCTTCGTGAGCCCACTCTCGCCGATCCAGCTGCATTATGCGGACCTCACGGTCACCGTCGACAGCGACTGCGACCATTGGGTGATCTACGACCAGCCGAGCCAAGCGACATGCGTCGAGCCGCAAAGCGGGCCGCCCGACGGTGTCAATCTGCGACCCGACCGATTGTTGCCGGGCGAGATGCTGCAGCGACAAATGACCATCGAATGGCACGTGTTACATGTTGGCGAAACAGTCGCGCTGGCTACCGAGGGGTAACTGGGGCCAGATAGCGTCTTCTTTCATGTCTTCAGCGATGGACCCAGACGGGCCCCTCCGCATTGCCTATCTCACCTACCGGGGCAAGCCCCACGTGGGTGGGCAGGGCGTGTATACCCGCCACCTCACCAAGGCGTTGGCCGATCTCGGCCACTCGATCGAGGTGTTCGCCGGTCAGCCCTATCCAATTCTGGACGACCGGGTTCCGATGAAGAAGTTGCCGAGCCTCGACATCTTCAACGATCAGTACCCCGGCCGGTTGCCCGCCTACTGGGAGATGAAGAGCAAGGAAGACGTCCTCGAGACGTTGCAGTACCTGACTGGCACGTTCAGTGAACCGCTTGCATTCAGCGCGCGGGCGTACAAGGAATTGAAGAAGCGCACTCGAGACTTCGACCTCGTCCACGACAACCAGTGCTTGGGTTACAGCATCCTCTCGATCGAGAAGATCATCCCGACCATCGTCACGCTTCACCATCCGATCACCAAAGACCGCGAACTCGAAATGAGTCATGCGCCCAACTGGCGTAAGCGTCGTAGCGTCGGCCGCTGGTACGGGTTCGTCAAGATGCAGGGCCGGGTGGCCAGTCGGCTCCCGCGCATCGTCGTCGTCAGCGAGAACAGCATCAAAGACATCAACGCGGACATGGGAGTCAGCCTCGACCGGATGCGACTCGTGCCGGTCGGCGTCGATCCGGACTTGTTCAAGCCAATGCCAGAAGTTCAGCGAATCCCGGGTCGCCTGATCACAACTGCGTCGGCCGACGTCGCCCTCAAGGGTCTGTCGTACCTCTTGGAGGCGATGGCCAAATTGCGGACCGAGCGCGATGTCACGCTCACCATCATTGGCAAGCCCCGCGCCGGGCACAGCAACGACCTGATCGACCGCCTGGGTCTTCGCCCGCACATCAACTTCGTCAGCGGTGTCACCGACGAGCGAATCGTCGAGCTCTACGCAGAAGCCGAACTGGCCGTAGTCCCCAGCCTCTACGAGGGTTTCAGCCTGCCCGCGATCGAAGCGATGTGTACGGGTACGCCGCTCGTCGCGACCGACGGTGGCGCACTTCCGGAAGTCACCGGCAAAGACGGCGAAACCGTGTTCCAATGCAAGGCTGGCGACGCCGAAGGTCTCGCAGCTCAGATCAGGCTGGCTCTCGACGACGATGTGCTACGGACTCGAATTGGTTTGGCCGGACGGCAGCGGGTGGTCGAGCGTTGGAGCTGGAGCCATTGTGCGAAGCTCACCGTCGATCAGTATCGGCAGGTGCTGGCGATGCCTGCCAACGTCGCCAAGCTGCGCAAGAACGGCCGGATCAAATAGCCGATGCTGACCATTCGTTTCGATCAACTCGGGCTGAAGCCTGGAGACCTCGTCCTCGATGTCGGCGCCGGTTTCGGCCGCCACTGTTTTGAGGTTGCTCGGCGCGGGGGCCGTGTTGTCGCCCTTGACTACGCGGCCAAAGAGGTCGTGGGTACCCGGGCCACGCTTGGCGGCATGGTCGATGCCGGTGAGATCTCGATCGACAACTACGTCGGGGTTCTACGCGGCGACGCAACCCGACTGCCGTTCGACGACGACACCTTCGACCGGGTGATCACCAGCGAAGTTCTGGAGCACATTCAGAATGACGTTGGGGCAATTGCCGAAATGGTGCGGGTCCTCAAGCCGGGCGGCACGTTTGCCGGCACCGTGCCGACGTGGTTCCCGGAGAAGATCAACTGGATGCTCAGCGACGAATACCACGCCCCGAAAGCGGCCGGCGGTCACGTCCGCATCTACAGCGAGACCGAACTCAAAGCCAAGCTGCGCTCGGCCGGGCTGACCGTGACGGGTAGCCACCACGCCCATGCTCTGCACTCGCCGTACTGGTGGTTGAAGTGCGCCGTTGGCCCGAGGCGCGAAGACAGCAAGGCCGTGAACGCCTACAAGAAGTTCCTCGAGTGGGACATCATCAAGGGCCCCCGTTCCACCCGGCTAGCCGAGAAAGTACTCAGTCCGGTGCTCGGCAAAAGCCTGGCCGTCTACGGTAGCAAGCCGTCGGTGATTCGGTCAGCGCCGACCCGTACGGTCGACGTCGCCGCCACCGTCGCCCAGTCGGTCGGAGCATCTGCGTGAGCCGTCTGCCCGATCTCGACGGGGTGATCTCGTCGGAGGAGGTGCTGTCGACTGCTGAATCGATTGCCTCGCTGCAGTTGCCGACCGGAATGATTCCGTGGTTCGAGGACGGCCACTGTGATCCGTGGAACCATGTCGAGACCGCAATGGCACTCGACATCGCAGGAATGCACAGCCATGCCGAACGAGCTTACGAATGGCTTGTCGACATACAGGGCGACGAAGGTTCGTGGAACAACTACTACCTCCCCGACGGCACGGTCGAGGACGTCAAACTGGACACCAACGTCTGCGCCTACGTTGCTACCGGGGTCTGGCATCACTGGCTGTGCACGTGGGATCGCGGGTTCATCGATCATCTCTGGCCAACAGTGGAGCGGGCGTTGGAGTGGGTGCTGTCGATGCGGCGGAGCGACGGCACTATCTTGTGGGCCGTTGAACCCGATTCCAAGCCGTGGGACTACGCGCTGCTGACTGGGAGTAGCAGCATCATGCATTCGCTGCATTGCGGTGCCAAGTTGGCCGACCTGATCAACGAGCCTCACCCGGAATGGTCAGCCGCTGCCGACGTGCTCGGCGAGGTCATCGCCAGCCAGTCCGAGACAGCGTTCGAGCCAAAGACTCGTTGGGCAATGGACTGGTACTACCCGGTGCTCACCGGGGCAATGACTGGCGAGCAGGCCAAGGCCCGAATGAACGATGGATGGGACACCTTCGCAATGGAGGGTCGGGGCATTCGGTGCGTCAGTGACGAACCGTGGGTGACCGCCTCCGAAACCGCCGAATGCAGCTTGTCGTTCACCGCGATCGGCGACGTCGCAACGGCGACTGACCTACTGACGTGGACACGCGCTCACCGCTGCGACGACGGCGCGTACTCCACTGGCATCGTCTACCCCTCGCTCGAACGTTTCCCGACTGGCGAACGATCTGCCTACACCGGCGCTGCGGTCATCCTTGCCGCAGATGCGATCTGTGGCGCGTCGGCAGGAAGCAAGCTGTTCGTCCCACCGCCGTTGATTGACTGATCGCACCGGTTCGGAAAGAACACACGTACGATTCACATAATCGTACGTGTGGTACTTGTTGCCTTGATCTCCGCCTTGTCGAACTGACCCGAGCGGGCAAGGATGAGTCCATGTACTGGATCTTGTTCTACGACGTAGTCGATGATTACATCGAACGGCGCGCACCGCTGCGCAGCGAACACTTGTCGCTGGCCGAGAGTTCGCAACGTCTCGGTTTCTTGGTCATGGCGGGCGCCTATGACGACCCCGCCGACGGCGCGGCGCTGGTGTTCAAAGCTGATGACGTTGCGGTTGTCGAACACTTCGTGCGTGACGACCCGTACGTTCGCGAGGGTTTGGTGACGTCGTGGAAGATCCGCCGGTGGAACGTTGTGATCAGCCCCGACAGCAATCGAGGTTTCGGCCAGTCACGCTCTGGCATGTGGGAGCGCTGACCCGATCAGCTCTCGGTCTCGACCTCGGCCAACTCGGCAAGATTGGCGGCAATTGTCGGCAGGATCGCCTTCAAGCCGGCGACGGCATCATCGGGGTCCTGTCCCTGTCCGTTCAGGAAGAGGTTGATCGCGATGTTCTCGTCGTCGTTGACCCAGTCGGCATCACAGCCCGTGAATCCGTTTTCGTCTCGTTCCTCCGCGCAGTAGATGAAGATCTCGCCATCGAGGTATTCGATGGAATCCTCAAAGGTAATGTCGGTCGATTCCCCGCCGTAGTACTCGTTGATGTAGCCCTCGTAATCGCGGGGCGGATCAAGGATCACCTGGAAATACAACCCTGATGGGCCATTCGGCACGTCGTCGTCGGCATTGATCTGGCAGTCGACGAACCCGGGGAAATCCGTTTCCTCGAACAGCGCACTCTCGTCGTCTCCGTCGGACACGTCGTCTTCGAGGTCGACCACCTTGCCAACAGCAGCGGTCAGGTCGTCGACGTTTCCGAGCGGGCAATCGTTGAGTTGCTCTGTGCCGTCGTCGTCGAAGCTTCCGTCGCGAAGGAGGACCTTGAGACCGCTTGCGGCACCGGCGGCATCGACCTTGCTCGAACCGTCCCCTTCGTCGTCACCGCCCGCGAACACGAGGACTCCGACACCGATCAGGATTGCGACCACGATCGCACCAATGATCAGCGGCTTCTTCGATTTCCCACTCGACACTGGCGATGCAGTCTGCCCGGTCGGAATGCCTCCGCCGCCCTGCCACGGCGGTGGCGCGCCCGGCGCAAATCCCCCCGGCTGGCCGAAGCCGGGCGGTTGGCCATAGCCAGGCGGCTGACCCGGGCCAGGCGAGTACGGGGGTTGATTCGCTGGCGGGAAGGGCGGCGTGCTCACCGGATGCACTCTAGACGGACGCCGAATCTCCGCTCGTCTCCGGCGAGAATCAGGCCCGCCGGGTGAGAATTCGTAATGATCCGGCTTCTGACCGAACGGCGAATCGGCCGCTCTCGACAGCCGGCCGAAAGATCTGCTCGTACGGCGGTCGACCGCCGTCTGCCGGGTCGGGGAAGACATCGTGGATCGCAAGCGTGCCGCCGACGGCGACGTGCGGCGTCCAACCCTCGTAGTCGAGCCTGGCCGGCTCGACACCGTGGCCACCGTCGATGAACAAGAACGCAAGCGGGGTGTTCCACCAACGAGCAACAGCTGGCGACTGGCCGACGACCGCGATCACAGAGTCCTCCACGCCGGCGTCGTGAACTGCTGCGCGGAAGAGCGGCAAGGTGTCCATCCGACCGATCCGCTGGTCGACCACATCGGGATCGTGATGCTCCCAGCCCGCTTGGTTCTCTTCCGAGCCCCGATGGTGGTCAACTGCGAAGACAACCGTTCGACACAATGCGGCGGCACCGCCGAGCCAGATCGTGGAGCGGCCGCAGTACGAACCGACTTCGAGGAAAGGCAGGCCAGGACATTGTTCTGCAGCCTGGACCGCGGCGGTGTAGAGCGCATCGCCTTCGTCAGCAGGCATGAAACCCTTGGCCGCCAATGCATGGCGGCGCAGCGCTTCAGGAACTGCCGCGATCACCATTGATCCCAATGGATGATCGTGTCGGGCGCGGGACGCATCGCCGGCTTGAAGTCGGTGCCTTTGGTGTAGGCGAGCGGGCTGAGGCAGACCTGTTGCACCGAGTCGAATGGGATGCCCACGATGTCGGCGACCTGCTGCTCCATCACGAGGTGCATGGTGGTCCACGCCGTTCCGAGGCCACGCGCCCGGGCGGCCAACATGAAGCTCCACATCGCCGGCAGTACGTTGCCCAACGTCGACGCCGAACCCATTGCCGGCATCCCGTCGAGGCGGGCTCCGGCATGACACGCAATGACGAGAACTGGTGCCTCGCCCATGTGATCGCCCAGAAAATCTGCACTGTCGCCGACGCGTTCCTGCTGTGCCTGCTCGACCTCGCCACCCTTTTCGATGGAGCGCACGTAAACGCCGTCCCATGTCTTGTACATCGCGTAGCACTGACGGTAGATCTCGCCGATCGCGGCCCGCTTGGCGGGGTCACGCACGATCATGAACTGCATCGTCATATTGTTCGACCCACTCGGCGACTGCATCGCAGCAGCGACGCACTCGCGAATCAGGTCGTCTTCGACCGGCCGCTCGAAGTCCAGCCGGAGGCGTACAGCACGAGTGGTGGTCAGCAATTGATCCGGATCAAGAGGGAGGAGGGCCATGGCCGCACGCTATCGGTGCGCGCATCGCTGGGTGAACCTCGTAGTTTGGCGAGATGCAAGAAGCCGTCGACGACCTCGTGAAGTTGCTCGATCTCGAGCCGATCGAGGTCAACATCTTTCGTGGCCGATCGCCGGACGAGAACCGCCAGCGTGTCTTCGGCGGCCAAGTTGCCGGCCAAGCGCTGGTCGCTGCGACCCGTACGGTGGACGAACCGAACCGGATGGTGCATTCCCTGCACGCGTACTTCCTGCGTCCCGGCGACCCCACGGTGCCGATCCTGTACGAGGTCGACCGAATCCGTGACGGCCGCAGTTTCACTACCCGCCGCGTCGTCGGCATCCAGCATGGGCGGGCGATCTTCAACCTTCAGGCCAGCTTCCACGTTGCCGAGGACGGGCCCGACCATCAGATCGCGATGCCGCCGGACATTCCGTCCCCCGATTCGCTGCCGGACTTCAAGACCCTGATGGAGCCATACAAGGAGCAGATGGGTGACTGGTATGACCGCCCCCGGCCGATCGACATTCGATACGTCGACGCAGATCCCATCCGCCGCAGAGGCCGCCCGGCCGACGGCCAGAAGGTGTGGCTGCGCGCCGACGGCACACTTCCCGACGATCCCACCTTGCACGCGTGCATCGTGACGTATGCCAGTGACATGACGTTGCTCGACACCACCGTCTTGCCGTTCGGTTGGGCGTGGGACAGCCCGGGCCTGCAGATGGCGAGCCTCGATCATGCGATGTGGTTCCATCGTCCGTTCCGTGCAGACGAGTGGCTGCTCTACGACCAGGCCGCAATCTCCACCGGGGCCGCCCGCGGACTGGCGGGCGGCGCCATCTATCGCCAGGACGGGACACTGGCGATCACGGTGGTTCAGGAGGGCCTGGCGCGGGTAGGCAAGTGACCGTGATCTCACGCTTGCGTCTCGATGCCATTGGTTGTTTCGCGCTCGCCAGCCTTTTGGTGGCCGGCTGTTCGAGTGACGGCTCTGATGTCGCCCGTAGCGTTCCGATCGGCACCGTCCCAGTTGCTACCGCTACGACACTGCCATCAACAGTTTCCGCGCCGGTCGCGCCGGTCGAGTCGATCGCGCCGGTCGAGACGGTGGCGCCTACCGTGTTGCCGACGTCGGCGACTCCGCCGGATCCCGCCTCTCTCACATTCACCCAAGTGGGCAGCGTGGAGGGTGCCGTCGACCTTGCCTATCGCGCCGGAGACGACGCCTTGTTCGTCGTGAGTCAGAGCGGCTACATCGTCGCAATGCGAGGCGGCGTGGTCGATAACGCATACGTCCTGGATATCAGCGGCGACATCACCTCTGGTGGAGAGCAGGGTCTCCTCGGACTCGCATTCTCGCTCGACGGTCAGCGCGCCTATGTGAACTACACCAACGCGGACGGCGATACCGAGATCACCGAGTACGCAGTTGGAGCAGACGGCGTATTCGACCCGTCGAGCAAGCGGTTGCTGTTGGAAATCGGCCAGCCCCACGCCAACCACAACGGCGGTCAGGTTCGGATCGGCCCCGACGGCTACCTCTATATCGGGATGGGCGACGGCGGCTCTGGCGGTGACCCTGATCGACGTGCCCTCGATGTCGGCGATCTGCTCGGCAAGATGTTGCGGATCGACCCGATGGGCAGCGGTGATTCGCCGTACAGCATCCCGCCCGATAATCCGTTCGTCGGAGTCGACGGGGCACGAGCCGAAATCTGGTCCGTTGGGCTTCGCAACCCATGGCGGTTCAGCTTCGACCTGGCGACCAACGACCTCTGGATTGCCGATGTCGGCCAGGGCGAGTGGGAGGAGATCGACGTTGCGTGGGCTGCAGATGGCGGCGGGCGAGGCTCGAACTTCGGATGGAGCGCGTTCGAAGGCACCCACCCGTTCAACGCCGACCAACCCGCCGACGGCGTGATCGCACCGATCTGGGAGTACCTGCACGGCGAGCGGGGTTGCTCGGTCAGCGGTGGCGTGCGGTACCGCGGTTCCGCGCTACCGACGCTGTACGGCTACTACGTCTACGCCGACTATTGCAATGGCGAGGTTCGGGCGTTGCGGATCGGCGATGATCGAACGGCCAGCGATGAGATCGTTCTGACTGATGAACTCTCCGGACTGAGCGAGGTCGCGCAGGGCCCCGACGGTGAGATCTACGTTCTCAGCGTCGACGCAGGGGCCGTGTACGCCCTTCGACCGGCAGACTGAGGCGGCTGCCGGATACCGCCGACGAGAATTCAGCTGATTCGTTCGAACGTCAACTGCCGTTTGGCCTGATCGGTCGACACGAGCCGAACCTTCAGTTCGTCGCCCGGCTCCACTCGATGGGCCGACACGCGAGCGACCACCGCTGGCTCGACGAGCTGAATTCGCGCCCCTCGCTCGTCGGTGTCGGTGACGACTGCATCGAAGACGTCACCTTCGCGTCCGGAGAGGATGACGGTCTCGATCAGATCGATAGATGCCCGCTCGACCCGGGAGGCGCGCGATTCGGCATCGTCCATCACAGCTGGCAACGAAGTGAATGCCGCCTGAACGTGATCCGGTACGGGCCTCCCGTTGGCGACTGCGAGTGCGGCCTCCACGACGTAGCGGTCAGCCAGCCTCCGCAGCGGCGCGGTGACGTGACAGTAGGTTGCCGCCATCGCGGCGTGCCACGGCGTGACCCCTTCTGCGAACGGCGCGTAGTCGGCCCCGCCGGTTGCTCTGCGCACGGCAATCATGAACGCTGCGTGAGCGGGGTTGTTGGGGTTGAGGGTGCGTTCGAACGAGCGCAGATCTGTGTCCGGCGACCAAGCCAAACGCAGCGCCTTGGCCGTGAACCGCAACCGTTTGACTGATCGCTGGTCGGGTTCGGCCATGACTCGGAAGAGCCCGGTCTTTTTGGCGAACAACAGGTCGGCGACGGCCAGATTGGTCGCCAGCGACATGGCCGCGTTGCTGTCCTCGTTCGCCAGTCTTGGGCGGAATTCAATCGTGTAGTGCCCGGCAACGTCGGTGCCCACCTCCTGCTCTGGGCTCTCGACTCGACTCGCACCGCGGGCGTCCTCATCCGCTGCGATTCGGGCTGCAAACTCGTCGAAACCGTCTGGCAGATCGGCCGAGGTCGCCGTCTCGTACGCCAACTTCGCTCTGCTGCGAATGACGGCCCGCTCCACGCCATCGAGCGTCGCTGCCCCATCGCCACCGACACGAACGATGAACACCACGGCGGGACGAGGGCCGTCCGGCAGCAGACTGACCGCCGCCTCTGACATCGATTGCGGGTACAGCGGAGCCCGTCCGTCGGGCAGGTAGAGGGTGACCCCTCGCTTCCATGCCTCGAGATCGAGCGCACCACCTGGGTCAACGAACCACGCGACATCGGCGATCGCGTAACGAAGCACCATGTCGCCGCCTGCAGCCCGCTCGATCGCAAAGGCCTGGTCCAGGTCCGTGCTCGATGCCGGATCAAGCGTCACGAAATCGATGTCAGTGCGGTCGACGTGGTCGCGTTCGAACGGACGCTTTGCCGCTTCAGCCGCCGCCGCAAGGACATCTGCGGGGAACGTCTCCGGGACATCGTTTTCGTTGCGGACCTGCTCCAGGCCACGGATAAAGTCGGCCCGTTGTTCGGCCGGCACGCGCACCACCTTGCCCATCAGCGGGTCCCGGAAGTGGTGGCCAATACGGATCTCGTCACGCGCCGACCGTAGCCCACCGACTGCAGCGATGCCCGGCCCCCGCGCCGATGAACAGCCCCAAACTGGCTG
>JANOQU010000261.1:0-1779 GCA_031422355.1 Actinomycetes bacterium | reverse complement strand
GGTTCAGCACCGCCGACTGGAAATGGGGTGGTCTCGGCAGGCATGTCGCCTCCGCCTGCCATCGGCGCCATGTCCGGCGAGGATTCCATCGCCGACGCGCTGCCGTCGCCACTGCCATCGTCGGACGACCACTCCGGTTCGCCGCCGACCCAACCGCCGTCATCGCGCACCGATGTGCCGGGGGTCGTGCCGGGTGTCGTGCCGGGTGTCGTCGTGGCGGGTGTCGAAGCCGCCGTCGTCGTACCGGACGTTCCTGCCGTCGAGGACGTGTCCGACCCGCATGCCACTGGCAAGCTGATCAGCCCAATCCCGAGCAGTCCAATGATGAGGAGCCTTCTGCGATGCTTCATGTCTCGTCACTCTCATTCGGTCTCATCGGTAGCCACCCGGCAATCGATCGTGCACGTTCGACGTTGCGGGAACTCAACTCGGTTCCCGGCTTCGTGTGATCATGGGTCGGTGACCCAACCACCAGCCGTTCCCGTTGCTGGCGGTTGGCGAGAACTCGCTCGATTCGACGCGGTCGATCGTCGGATCATGACCATCGCTGTGCCGGCGCTCGGGTCGCTGCTCGTCCAGCCGATGTACGTCGTGACCGACACGATCGTGGTCGGGCGATTGGGGACGGTCCCCCTCGGCGGACTGGCGCTTGCGACGACGGTCCTGAGCACGCTCGTGTGGGTCTTCAACTTCTTGTCGTACGGCACCACGGTTCGTGTCGCGGTTCGTCGTGGGCGCGGCGATCTGGCCGGCGCGGCGTCAGATGCGCTTCAGGCGCTGTGGCTCGCGCTCGGCATTGGACTGTTCATCGCCGGGCTGATCGGCCTTGCCGCACGGCCGCTGGTCACGCTGCTCGGCGACGACGCCGGCGTCGTCGACCAAGGCGTCACGTACTTGCGGATCAGCGCGTTCGGTGTGCCATTCCACTTCGTGATGATGGCATGCACCGGCTACCTCTACGGGCTACAGGACACCAAGCGTCCATTCGTGATCGCGCTCGTCGCAAACGTCGTCAACCTGATCATCGAACTCGTTCTGGTGTTCGGGCTGGACCTCGGTATCGCCGGCAGCGCGTGGGGCACGGTGGTGGCCGAAATGCTCAGCGCAGCCACGATGCTTGCGATCGTTGTCCCTCGGCTGCGCAAGGATGGCCTCCATCGGCTCTCCGTCGTGCCACCGGTGATGTGGGCCGTCCTCAAGGTGGGTGGCCATCTCGTGCAGCGGACAGCGTTCCTGCTCGCTGCGCTTGCATGCGCGACGGCAGCGGCGAGTCGGGTCGGGGTGGCGGAGCTGGCTGGCCATCAGATCGCAGCCCAGACGTTTCTGTTCCTGTCGATCGGCACCGACATGTTCAAAGTCGCTGGTCAATCATTGATCGGTCATGCCCTCGGAGCGGGCGACGCCGCAGAGGCTCGGAACATCGTCGACCACCTGCTTCGTTGGGCGTGGCGAACCGGGCTGGTGCTTACTCTCGCTGTTTGCGCTTTGTCGCCGCTGCTTCCACGTGTCTTTACCGGGGATTCAGCCGTCGTCGAGGCCGCGATTCCGGCGCTCTTGATTCTGGCGGTTATGCAGATTCCCGCAGCCTTCACGTTCGTGCTGGATGGCGCGCTGATGGGCGCGAACGACTTCGGCAACCTGCGCTGGCAGACCACGCTCGCGTTCGTCGTTGCGCTTCCATTCTTCGCTGCAGTCGTGGAGTGGCCTCGCCTTGGCCTGGTCGGCGTCTGGACCGGCATGCTTGCGTGGATCTGTGTCCGGGCCTGGCGGAACAGGGCC
>JANOQU010000260.1:0-3022 GCA_031422355.1 Actinomycetes bacterium | reverse complement strand
GTCAGCAGCCGCAAGCAAGAGTTGTGTGACCAGGTGGCCGAGGAGGTCACCGAGGCCACCGGTTCGAAAGCCTTTGGTATTGCCTGCCACGTCGGCGACTGGGACTCGATCCCAGCCATCGTCGAGTCGATCATCGAACGCACTGGCCGGATCGATGTGCTCGTCAACAACGCCGGCATCAGCCCTTCGCGTTCAACGGTCGAGGACATGACCCTCGATCTCTGGCGCAAGATCTTCTCGGTCAACCTCGAAGGTCCGCTGCGCATGTCGCAGTGCATCGCCCCGCACATGCGCGACATCGGCGGCGGCAGCATCATCAACATCGCCACGATGGCGGCGTACTCGGGCGGCTCAGGGGTCAACGCGTATGGGGCATCCAAGGCAGCGCTACTCAACCTGACCAAGAGCATGGCGCAGGAGTGGGCACCGTGGAAGGTGCGTGTCAACGCGCTCTCCCCCGGACCGTTCATGAGTGAAATGGTCGAGGGCGCCGCGCGTACTAGCCCTGGTTTCATCGACCTGATCGCAGGCGGCACCTATCAGAAGCGCGTTGCCGATGCCGCCGAGATCGTCGGCCCGGTCGTCTATCTCGCGAGTGACGCGTCGTCGTATGTCACTGGCGACGACATCTCCGTGTCGGGCGGCATGCACAGGTGACCCACAACCAGATCGTTTCGTGCGCGCCCTCGCTCACGGGCGTCTGGCTGACTTCTTTGCCGGCGCCGACGCAGATGCTGCGCTGCGCGGACCGAGAAGCAGCCGTGCCGCATCGTCCAAGTCTGACGCCACCTTCGCAGCGGCCCAGCCGTTGTTCAGCCAGTTGAGGATCCCGCTGTTGATCACGTGCCCGAGTGTTGCGATCACGGCTGCACGATCGGCGATGTCTTCGTTGCCGATCGCGGCGTCGACCATCTGCTCGTAGCTGCCCGACGCTGCCTGTCGTGCCACGGCGACGCCTTCGCCCCCCGAATAAATGGACCGCATCAGGGCTCGAGTTCGCACTTCGTCGCGGTCGAGGGCGCCAGCGATGCCGTGCAGCACGACCTTGACCCGCTTCTCGGCGGTTCTGCCACGCGGCGGATGCACGCTCAGTGCAACCCGGAAGTCCTCCATCAGCTCCGCATGAGCCTCTGCGATCAACTGGTCCTTCGAGCTGCAGAACTTGTACACGGTGTTGAGGGACATCTTTGCGTCTCGGGCGAGGTCTCGCATCGAGACAGCGTCGTAACCGTCACGGGCAGCGCGACGGGTGGCTTCCAACAGTCGATGAAACCGGGGGTCGCTGCGATCCGGTTCGGATTCGGTCGATTCAGTCACTGTAGAAGACATCGGGTCCGACACTACCCACGCATCGTCTGACTCCTCACGAAGTGGGAAGCCCGTCGAGGCCCAAGACATCGAGCTCCAGGGAGTTGATGAGGTCGAGGCTGACGTGGGCGAGACCGGTGAAGTCCGGGTCGCAATCGCACAGTGCAATGACCCCCTCGACCATCGCCTCCATCGATTCGAACATCGATTCATCGAGACTGCCATCCAGTAGTGCCACCGCTCCCTCGCTGGCAACAGCCGCGCGAGGTTCGACGGCGTTAATCCTCACGCCAGATCCATGCAACTCGACTGCAAGCGCATTGGTCATCCGGTTGAGCGCAGCCTTGCTCGTGCCGTACATTCCGATTTTGGCGGCAACGCCGTCGACTTTGAACGGCGGACCGGCGGCGGACTTCGCCGTTCCACTCGACACGTTCACGATCCATCCCTCACCGCGAGCGATCATTCCCGGGATCACGGCCTGGCTGAGATCCAACGGTGCAAAGACGTTGACTTCGAACGTGATCATCCGCCGTTTGGCCGGGTAGTCGAGCATCGATTGATAGATCGCCGCGGCGGCGTTGTTGACCAGGATGTCGATCCGACCGTCGAGCATCTCGAGCGCCTGTGGCACGATGCGCGCCCGGTCGAGCGGGTCGCCGAGGTCAGCGACGACCGCTTCGGCCCTGCCGCCATACCGTCGGCAGCGTTCAAGGGTCTCGTTGAGGCTCCCGTCGAGGTGGTCGTGGTGATCGAGCGTCCGCGCTGTGATGACGACGTTTGCGCCCTCGGCAGCAAGTCGCTCAGCGATCGCTGCGCCGATCCCGCGGCTGGCTCCGGTGACAATGGCCGATCGGCCGCTGAATCGTTGCATGATCGTGCTCCTTGCTCAAATGTTTTGGTACGGGGTGGTCTGAAGATCCGACACGAGTCGGGTCAGGAGAATTCCGAATTGCTCTCGCTCCACTGGCGTCCATGTCGAGAGTGCCGAGATCAGGTGGCGGCTTCGGACTTCACGAACATGTTCGCCGAGACGTTCGCCCTTCGCAGTTCGTCGGACGAGCACGATTCGGCCGTGGGAGGGACTGGCAGCACGCTTTGCGAGTCCCTCGTCCTCCAGGATCTTCAGTTGCCGGCTGACGGCCCCGACGTCCATGTTCGCCGTCGCCGCAACGTCGGCGATCGGGCGCGGAGTGGAAGTCATCGCAAGCAGCACCTGGGTGGACTGCTGGGAGAGCGTCAGGCCGGCACTCGTCGCGAGCCGAGAGAAGACGCGCCGGCTTGAGAGGAGGCGTTGCAGTTGGTTGATTGCTGCGCCAATGGTCTCGAGGTGGTCCGACATAGGTTCAGTTTGACCGTCGTTCTGGTACCGTCCGCGCCACGCATCGAACTGATCGAGCAGCGACGAGTCGAGATAGGTCCGGTACTGCTCTGCGCTACCGCCAGCATGACCGTCCGCCGAGATGATCGTGTATCGATCTGCATTCACTGCTGCTCACTCCTCCAACTTGCGTCACCGCTGAGAAATTCTTAGTCTTGACTGAGTCAATATTATGTGTCAAGTCGAAAGGTGTTCACGTGAAACTTCCGCCAGCAGGTGCAGTCCATGACGAGCGCGAAATCGAAGCAGTCCTGTCTGTACTCCGTGGCGGCGGTCAGCTTGACATCGGTCCGGCCGTTGCAGAGTTCGAGCAACGCATCGCTGTTCTCCTCG
>JANOQU010000259.1:0-4602 GCA_031422355.1 Actinomycetes bacterium | reverse complement strand
GGCAGGATCCGGGGAAGCGAAGTGGGCCAGGTCCTCTTCGCTGGTCTGCCTCTCGAAGTAGACACCGGCGTTGTTTCCATCGCCGATGTATCCACATCCGGTGAATTCTGAATACTCGACCGGAAGAAAGGCCATACCTGTCACCGCTTCGACCTCTGCCTCGGACGGCACGTCCGAGCAATCGCCGCCGGCATCGGCAACGGACGGAGCGGTTGTGTTCTCATCGCTGACCGTCTCGTCGCTGGCCGTCTCGTCGCTGGCCGTGTCACTCGAGCACGCCGACACCGTGAACAGCGTGACCGCCACCACAATTGATCGGACTACCGCGTTGTTCCGCCGTGACTTCGACATCGTGCCTCACGCCTTTCGAATCGATTCGAGGGTTTCGATCGAGACCGCTCAAGATAACGGCGGTTTGAAGTTTGTTTCGAGCGGGTAGGAACGCTTGATGGTCGACATTCCACTGGTGGCCACCTACCGACTGCAACTGACCCCGACGTTCGGGCTCAGCGAAGCCACCGACCTCGTTCCGTACCTCGCTGAACTCGGAATCAGCCACGTCTACACATCTCCGTACCTCCAGGCTGCTGCCGGATCCACCCACGGCTACGACGTGGTCGACCCGACTGCGGTGAATGTCGAATTGGGCGGCGAAGCAGCCCTCGACAGGTTTCATGCGGCCCTGCATCATCACCATCTCGGCAACGTTGTCGATGTTGTACCGAATCACCTTGGTGTCGACATGTCTGTCGAAACATCTCCAGGCAGCCCACAGAACGCACTCTGGTGGGATGTGCTCAAGCACGGCGAGGCCAGCCCGTCGGCGCGATTCTTCGACATCGACTGGTCTTCGCCGGACCCGAAACTGAGAAACAAGGTTCTACTGCCCGTGCTCGGAGCAAGCTACGCCGAGGAACTCGGTGCCGGTCGGCTGACGGTTACACGGGAAGACAACGGACTCGAAGTCCGCTACGGCGATCAGCGCTTCCCGATCGATCCGGAATCATTGACTGACATCGAGACCAACAGCATCGAACGGTTCGACAATCGGGACCTGCTGCACGACCTGCTCGAACGCCAGCACTACCGGCTGGCGTCGTGGACGGTGGGTCGCGACGAACTCAACTACCGCCGGTTCTTCGATGTCAACTCGCTGGCGGGCGTCTGCGTCGAGGATCCGTTTGTCTTTGACACGCTGCATCGGCGAATTCTCGAATGGTTCGAGGCGGGTCGGATACAAGGTCTTCGGGTCGATCATCCGGACGGCCTCAGGGATCCGTCCGGCTACCTTCATCGACTTCGCGAAAGTGCCCCCGACTCGTGGATCGTCGTCGAGAAGATTCTCGAAGCTGGCGAATCGCTACCCGACGACTGGCCGGTCGACGGCACGACTGGGTACGACTTCAACCGGGTATTAACCGCGTTGTTCATTCCCCAGACCTCGGTCGCAGCGATCAGCGCCACGTACGAAGAATTCACGGGCGAGCGATCCTCGTATGAGGATGTGTTGCGGCTGTCCACGACCCACGCGGTTCGGGAATTGCTATCCCCCGAGGTGACTCGACTGACCACGATCGCGGCTGAAATCTTCGGACGGAACATCGCACGCCGAGACGTCAGTCGGGACACGATACGAGCCGTCATCGAGGCGGTTCTTGTTGCAATGCCCGTGTACCGGACCTACGTCGTCGACGGAGTGGCCAGTGCGGTCGACCGGGACTTAATCAATCGGACGATCGCCGCTGCAAAGCAATTCGAACCCACAATCGACCCGGCAATCTTCGATTTCTTCGCCCAGATCTGGGCCGGCGATCGAGATCGCCGAGACGCGGATCGAGTCGTGGACGAACTGGTGACCGATTTCATCGCCCGACTGCAGCAGGTGTCGGGTCCTGCAATGGCCAAGGGCGCAGAGGACACTGCGTTCTACCGTTACAACCGACTCGCGTCTCTCAACGAGGTCGGCTCGGACCCCGGGCAATTCGGAATGAGCGTCGAAGAATTCCATCTCGCGATGACCTCCGCATCCAAGCGCCATCCGCTCGGAATGGTGTCGACATCGACCCACGACACAAAGCGGTCCGAGGACGTCAGGGCGCGCATCTCGCTGCTGGCCGAGATCCCGGACCAATGGCGAGCAGCAGTATTGGGTTGGCGGAACCACAACCTGTTGAAGTGGGGCCAGACCGAACCCGACCACAACATCGAGTTTCTGATCTACCAGACCCTGGTCGGCAGTCGCCCAATCTCTGCCGAACGGATGGTGACGTTTGCGATCAAGGCAATGCGCGAAGCCAAGCAACGGTCTTCGTGGTTGCGGCCCGACGCTGAGTATGAAGCGGCGGTCACCCAATTCATTCACTCCGTCGATGCCGACCCGCAATTCCAAACAATGCTTGCTGACTTCCTGGCTCCGTTGAGTCGGCCTGGCAGGATTGCTGCGCTTGCTCAGACTTTGATCAAGGCGACAGCTCCCGGAATACCCGACTTCTATCAGGGCTCAGAATTGTGGACGACAGCACTTGTCGACCCCGACAACCGGACGCCGGTGGACTACGAACTTCGTCGCTGCCTTGCAGCGGGCATCGCACGGGAGCCTTGCGAAAGTCCGGTGAAGCGAGTTCTCGCCGACGACGCCCACGGTGTCAACAAGTTGGCGCTGATCCGCTCTGCCCTCGCAGTGCGCCGCCGACAGCCGGCTGCCTTCGTCGGGCCGAACGCGACGTATACGCCCGTCGAATTCGTCGCTGCGCCTCCCGATAGCGCCCTTGCTTTCATGCGTGGCGATTCGGTAATCAGCATTGCCCCAACCCGTCCCGTTGCCATCGACCGCGCTGGATGGGGTGAGGCGGCGGTCATCCTGCCGCCGGGCCTCTGGACCAATCTGATCGAAGGAACACGCGGGTGGAGCGGCCCCGTCTCTCTCGAAAGCTTGACATCTGACCTGCCGCTGGCGCTCCTGGAGAGGCAGGATGCGAGATGACTGCCACAGTTCGCGTCTGGGCGCCCATGGTCGATGAGATGTTTGTCAGTTTCGAAGGGCAGCCTGAGCCGGAGGCGATGATCGCAACCGAGGGCGGATGGTGGTCCTGCCCGGCGCCGATGTTCGGGACGGGCTATCGATTTGTCGTCAATGACAAATCGGTCCCCGATCCGCGTTCGCAACGCCAACCCAACGGCCCCAACGGTTGGTCACAGCGCGTGGATCACAATGCGTTCAAGTGGACAGATGCGGAGTGGACATGCTTCCCACTGGCGTCGGCCGTCATCTACGAGATGCATGTCGGCACATTTACGCCTGAAGGCACGTTCGCGGCGGCGATCGACAAACTAGATCACCTCGTCGACCTAGGGGTGACTGCGCTCGAGATCATGCCCGTTGCGACGTTCGATGGGCATCACGGTTGGGGCTACGACGGAGTCCATCTCTTCGCCCCGCATGAGCCCTACGGTGCACCGGACGAGCTCAAGTTGTTGATCGACGAGTGCCACCGCCGCCGCATCGCAGTTGTCATCGATGTCGTTTACAACCATCTCGGGCCGGTCGGGAACTACCTGCACGAGTTCGGCCCGTACTTCACGGATGCGTATCACTCGCCGTGGGGTGACGCTGTCAACCTGGATGGGCCCGGAAGCGATCAGGTTCGCCAATTCATCATCGACAACGCTCTGCAATGGATCGTCGATTACCACGCTGATGGCCTGCGCCTCGACGCCGTGCACGCCCTGCACGACGAGTCAACGATTCACATTCTCGACGAGATCGGTGAGCAGCTCCACGCAGCGGGGCGCCGCCTCGGCCGAACCGTCTGGGTGATCGCCGAGAGCGACCTCAACGACCCACGGCTGGTTCGGTCGAATGAGGCCTACGGCTACGGGTTGGACGCCGCATGGTCAGACGATTTCCACCACTCGTTGCATGTCGCGCTGACCGGCGAACGGGACGGCTACTACGGCGACTTCAGCGGGCTCGGCGATCTTGCAGCGGCAATGGCCAACGTCTACGTGTTCAATCGTCGGTTCGCTCCATCGCGCAAACGGACTCATGGCGCGAGCGTTGGCGACATGGACAGGTCCCGATTCGTGTGCTTCGCGCAGAATCACGATCAAGTCGGCAACCGCGCTATCGGTGAACGCCTCTGCCACTTGGTGAGTCCGGAGCGAGTCGAGATCGCCGCCGCCGTGGTGTTGACCGCGCCATACGTGCCGATGCTGTTTCAGGGCGAGGAATGGTCGGCCTCGACACCGTTTCAATACTTCACCGACGTCGCCGACAGTGAGGTCGGTGACGCCGTTCGCGACGGGCGGCGGGCCCCCTTCATCGCGTCAGGTTGGGCACCTGACGCAATGCCCGATCCACAGGATCCCGAGACGTTTGCCCGGTCCGTCCTCAACTGGTCCGAACTGGCTTTGCCCGACCATACGCGGATCTTGCGGTGGTATCGGTCGTTGATCGCCCTCCGCAGGGAGTTCCCGAGCTTGCGTGATGGAAGAGTGACCGAGACATTAGTGACTCATGACGTGAATCAACAGTGGATCGTCATCGACCGAAACGAACTCGTGGTTGTCGTCAATCTCGGCACCGATCAGGTGGTGCCGATC
>JANOQU010000258.1:0-4522 GCA_031422355.1 Actinomycetes bacterium | reverse complement strand
GGGTGGTTGAGGTTCAGTTCGCGGGTTGTGACGCAGAGTTCGTTCGCATCGCTGAGGCCGCCGATCGCTCGAAGCGGAAACGCGGCTCACTGCGATCAACGGTGCATAGCTGCTGCCGCGATCTGCATCCTCGATTTCCAGCACAGTCGCACCAAGAAGCGGTACAAGACTGCGTCTTCGTGCGTGGGCCTGAACACGGCTGAGCCTTGTGGCGACCGAGCGTCGGGAACCAATGAGAGGTTCGCGAACGTCTGATTCAGTGAATCGGGCGGTGGTCGCCCGACGCTCAACGATCTTCGGAGTCATCACATGACAATTCCTCGTTCCCGCCGTTCATTCGCTCTTGCCGCCGTGGTGGCAGGCTCGTTCCTGTTTGGTGCCTGCGGCTCCGCAATGAATGCCGCCGATTCGGCCGGCACAGCCACGGTCGCTGAATCCGTGACACCCAGTACGTTGCGACCGATCCGGGTCGACGCCGGCCAGTCGGGCGGTTCCTCAGACAAGTTGGCGGCCGACTCCGCTGCCGCTCAGGCCGAGATGTCGATGCGGATGGCCTGGCTCAACTACATCGTCGAGGGGCAACTGCCCGACCTCGGTGCCGTCGCCCCGGCGTGGCTGTTCGAGCCCGGCGCACCGATCAGCGTCGATCAGGTCGTGTCGCTCGCAGCAGCATTCGGGATCACTGGCGAGCCAACGGAGGTTGCAGTTGACCTTGGCGGCGGGTGGCAGATCGGGCCGACCGACGGCTCTGGTCCGGCGCTGACAGTGACGGGTTCTGCGATGCAGGATTGGTACTTCAGTCCGGCATGGAACACGTCGGTCTCGACCTCGGGGTGCGCAATGCCGGCGATCGAACCCGGCTCGGACGTCGTCACGGATGTCACAACCGGCGTCACGGATGGCGCCGAAGGCTCCACGACCGATTCGACGACGGACGCAGTCGTGGAACCAGCCAGCGAACCGCCTGTCTTCGACACCGAGATCGCATCGCCGGAGTGCGCGGAGCCGGCGCCACCACAGGAGGTGCCCTCCATCGATGAGGCCATCGCGACGACCCGGGAACTGATGACGGCCGCTGGTATCGACACCGCTGGCTTCGCGTTCGAAGGATCGGGCGACGAGTGGGGTGCCTATGTGATGGCGGTTCCATTGCTCGGCGAGTTCCGCTCGCCATTCTCGACGTCGTTCTCGTTCGGCGAGTTCGGCGCAATCACATGGGCCAGCGGCACGCTCGCCCAGCCGATTGCCGTTGGCGATTACCCGTTGATCGCAACTGCCGCCGGCGTGGATCGGCTCAACGAGCAGAACCTGCAGTACAACGAGTACGTTCGCATCGATTCGGTCGGTGTCGAGGTTGATCCTGCGGCGACGGAAAGTGTCGGCGAGCCCGTTGCGGGCGATTCGGTCGTCGCCAGCCCGATCGACGCCAGTCCGATCGACGCCAGCCCGATCGAGGTCGTCATCACAGGTGTCCGCCAAGACCTGACGTCAGTGTGGGATGTCGATGGCACGGTCTGGCTGCTTCCTGCGTACACCTACACCAACGCCGACGGCGATGTCGCGACAATCGCCGCTGTCACCGACGACTACCTAGTGGTTCCAGAGTTCGAGCCGGGCTTGTCGACCGATCCGGCGCCCGTGCCAGCGCCGCTGCCCGAGATCTCCGTGACTCCAGCGGCGCCGGAGCTGATCGGCCTCGACGAGGCATCGGCGGCTGCCGAAGCGAAGAGTCTGGGCTTTGAAGTGCGCGTCATCAGCATCGACGGCGAGTCGCTGCCCGTCACAGCCGACTACAGCGAGACCAGGGTTAACCTCACGCTGGTGTCGGGAATCGTGACCGAAACCAGCATTGGCTGAAGCCGGATAGCTTGAGCGGCTTGAAAGTTCCGCCGGTACTCCGCCCATACCTTCGACGACCGGCGCGGTTCGTGCGCCGCCTGGCCAGGCGTGTCGCCGGCGACGCTTTCGTGGTGGCCCAGCCAGAATCCACCGAGCGTGTCTCGTACGAACATCTCTACGAGGCCCACGCCCAGGCCGAAGGCGATGACGGGGTCGGCAACGGCGACTACGACGTCGTCGGCGAGATCGAATTCGACATCCTGCGCAGTGAGGGTCTCGAACCAACCTCCACATTGCTCGATTTCGGTTGTGGCAACGGTCGGCTCGCCATCCACGTCGTGCCGTATCTCGCGAACGGCAACTACATCGGCACCGATATCGCACCGACCTTTCTGGTCCACGCTGCACGTCGGATCGCTGCCGCCACGGGGGCGGCAGCCGGATCGTCTGACCAATGCTCAGTCCGGTTGGTCCATCAGCCAGACGAACACTTCGACATCGCTGATGAGGTTGTTGACGTCGCATGCGCCTTCTCGGTGTTCACGCACATGGAGCACGAAGACATGTTCCGATACCTCGTGCAACTCAGGCGCGTCGTTCGGTCGGGAGGGAAGGTGATCGTGTCGTGCTTGCCAATGACGCTCGATGCAGCCCGCAACATCTTCTTGAACGAAGCGGCCGTGGATCCTCAGACTCGTTGGCGGCGTGTCCGCAATGTGACGACGTCGGTCGAATTAGTGGACGAGATCGCTCGGCTTGCTGGCTGGACTGTGGTGAAGTGGCTTCCAGGCACCGAGGGCCAGGCAGCCAGCGTGGATGGTGAGATGCGATCGCTTGGCCAGTCGATCGTCGTCTTGACCCACTGTACGCTCAGGTTGTGAAGTAACCCATCACGTCGGCGTCGAGGTCCGTTGCGCCCGACGCGTTGAAGATCGAGACCGAACCCTCGGAGCCGAGCCGAGCGAGCACCATGTTCGGCACCACCTGGCCGGCGACCGCGTTGAGGTTCGAGGCAAGTGGTCGATCGCTGCCCGCAGGATAGACCGTCACGAATGTCGGTGCAGTCGGCGCGACGACGGTGACATTGAGGAGAACAGCACTGACGCCACCGCTCGGGATGCCGCGGGTACCTGTGAGTCGCAGCACCAACGGTGACTGGCCGACCTGTGCCAGCGGGGCGCCGATGCCCTCTCGGGTGTCGAGCACCCGCCCGGGCTGGATCGCAACGAATCGCCCTGGTGCGTTGTCGATAAACGCTCCGAGGACGTCGGCAATCACATGGGTGGAGCCTGTTCCGTTGAAGATGCTGACCTTGCCACCTTCGCCAATTCGGCACATCACCATGTTGGGCACAGTTTGGTTGGGCACCATGTTGACGCTCGACGCCGTCGGCTGGGGCTCGCCGGTCGGCCAGACCGTCAAGAAGCTGGCCGCCGTCGGCTCGGTCACCGTGACGTTGAGGACAACCGCCTTGGCCTTGGAAGCGACGCCGCCGCGGTCGATGACCTTGAGGTCGAGCGTCTGACCCTGGCCGATCGGGGCGATCGCGGCGGCACCGGTGCCGTCGCGCGTATCGAGCAGTCTGGCCGGGGCAAGCGGTTGGAGCCGGAGATTGCTGGACGCCGTGAAATAGCCAACGAGGTCGGCCACGAGGTGGACGGTGCCGGCTGCGTTGAAGATGCTGAGCGAACCCGCCGGGCCGAGTTGGCCAACGACGAGGTTGGGAACTGCAAGACCAGGAACCGGGTTGAGGTTCGACGCCGACGGCCGAATCGTGCCTCCCGGCCAGACCGTCACGTAGGTCGACACCGTGGCATCGACGGCCGTCAAGTTCCACGCAACGGCAGTCGCGTCGGACGGAATTCCGAATTGACCGGCTTGGGCGAAGGTCCAGGATTCACCGGCCTGCAATGGACCCGTCCGGCCGCCGGTTCCATCGCGAGTGTCGAACATTCGCAAGGGAGTGAGCGAGACGAACCCGCTGGAGACTGACGGGCCGAGCACAATCGGGGTGACCGTCGGCGCAGCCGATCCAGGTCCGGTGTGGAACAGGTTGAGGTTCTCGAACGACCCATTCACGATGGTGCTGCCGCCGCCGCCGAGCCAGCCGTCGAGGATGCTGCCGTACATCGAGCGGAAGTCGACGTTGGAGATCATCCGCCCGTTCTTGTCGACCGATGTCAACGACGGCATCTGTCCATACAGTCCGCCGCGCACGTTACCGCCGATCACGAATGAGGTGTTTGCTGTTCCATGGTCGGTTCCGCCGGAGTCGTTCGACTTCGGCGTCCGGCCGAATTCGGACAGGGTCAGAATGGTCACCCGGTTCTGGAACGCAGGGTTCAACGTGCCGTAGAACGCTTGGAGGCCAGCGTTCAAGTCGCCGAGCAGGCCGTTGAGGGGGCCGGTCTGGTTGTCGTGCGTATCGAAACCGCCGCCGCTGATGTCCAACACTCGTAACCCGATGTTGGCGTTGATCAGCCGAGCGGCGATCGTGAGTTTGCGAGTGAACTCGCCGCCACCGGGAAGTGCTGCCTTGAACGCTGGAGCAACCTCTGTAGCTAGGTCGAGTTGACGGCGCATCGTCGACGTAAACGAGTCGTGCAGCGAGCCGCGTCCAGCCGCCGTGCCTGCGAGGGCTCGAAGTCCGGTGTACAACCGGACGTCCGACGGGGCGGTGTCG
>JANOQU010000257.1:0-3776 GCA_031422355.1 Actinomycetes bacterium | reverse complement strand
GCTTCGCGCATTGTGTGGTCGTCGGGGTCGCCCTCCGCGTTCCATAATTGTATCAATCGTTCGACGGCGTCGTTGTACCGGGCCGGAATTCTGAGGCTGACGCCGCTTTCGAAGACGGCTGTCGCCATCGCAACTCTCCAGCCGCCACCGACGCTGCCGAGAGTGTTCTCGACCGGAACGTGCACGTCGTCGAAGAAGATCTCAGCAAAGCCGGTGTCCCCGTCGAGTTGGGCAATCGGACGAACGGTGACGCCTGGGGAATCCAACGGGACGAGGATGAATGTGAGTCCTTTGTGACGCGTGGAATCCGGATCCGTCCGAAAGATGCCGAAGCACCAGTCGGCCCACACGGCACGGCTTGCCCAGATCTTCTGACCGTTCAGAATCCATTCGCGGCCGTCCGCGCTGAGCGTGGCTTTGCTGCGAATACTGGCCATATCGCTGCCCGCATCCGGCTCGCTCCAGGCCTGGGCCCAAACTTCTGCACCGCTGGCCATCGGTGGAAGAAATCGCTCCTTCTGGGCGTCGGTACCGACCTCCATGATCGTCGGCCCGAGTAGGAAGATTCCGTTCTGGCTGACACGACCAGGTGCGCCACTGCGCCAATACTCCTCTTCGAAGATCAACCACTTCAGGTAGTCGGCTGCGCGACCTCCGTATTCGACCGGCCAACTCACCGCCGACCAGCGGCCGCTGTACAGAGTCGCCTCCCACTCGCGATGCAACTGGAACCCCGCGGCAGTGTCGAAACTGGGCAGTGGTGCGGCCGGAACGTTCTCGCTCAGCCATGCCCGAGCCTCGGCTCGAAACGCTTGCTCCTCAGGAGTCTCGGTCAAATCCATCGACGGGGACAGTAACCGAGAATGAAATCTGATGCACCGTCAGAAACCGCTCGTCCGAGGTCGATCACACGTCCGGACTGTGCAAATCTGATGCGATGAGCGAGATCACCACCGTCGAGTTGGCCGAAGCATTCGAAGAGTTTCAACGGCTTGGGGCTCGTGGGCGCGATTGGCCGGCGTGGTCCGCGCTGTTCACCGACGACGCGACATACATCGAGCATTGCATGGGCCGATTCCGCGGCGCGGACGGCGTCAAGGCATTCATCGTCGAAGCCATGAAACCCGTTGCACCGATGACGTTCTCCGTCGACTGGGCGATTCTGCAGCCCCCATATGTCGCGTTCAACATCTGGAACCACATGCCCGATCCAAACGGCTCAGGCTTGCGGTACTCGTTCAGCAACCTGTCGTTGCTGATCTATGCAGGCCATGGAAAGTGGAGTTGGGAGGAAGACTTCTACGCTCCGAACGATTCCGCTGACACCGTCATCGAGTGGTACAAGGCCGGCGGCCGCCCGGATATGCCGGCAGATCCCAAGATCGTGCATCAAAGTCTGGTCGAGTCACCGACCGATGACGATCCGGCGGGTGTCACCGTCATGGTCGAGCGCTGGTTGGCGGGTGCGCCGGTTTACACCGACCACGCAGAGGTCTGGTGCCATGGCATCGGCCGCACGTCAGGGGTCGACGCGACGCCATTCCATCAGGCCGCCGACATCGTCGTGAAGGACGGCAAGCGTGCGTTCCTACGCTGTGGCAATACCGGCATCGCCTTGACCCACGGTGGTGGCGGCCAGATCCGCTTCGAGGAACGCGCGTTCAATCCGAACGAGGTCATCCCACCGATCGGTTGATGTTGGCTGGCAAGCCTAGAGTCACCGCAATGAGCACCGTGCCAGTCATCGAGATCGAGGCTCTGGTGTCGGCACGGGAGGGCTCGACTGATGACTCGATTGCCGCTCTCGCCGATGCCTTGGACACGGCCTGCCGCGACACGGGCTTCTTCTGCATCACCGGCCACGGGATCAGTCCTGAGCTGATTGCCGATCTCGAACGTGTGGCGAGGCAGTTCTTCGCACTGCCGGAATCGGTCAAGGCAGCCATCGCAATGCCGAACGCCGGCCGTGCGTGGCGCGGATGGTTCCCCCTCGGTGGCGAAATGACCAACGGGGTCCCCGACCGCAAGGAAGGGATCTACTTCGGCACGGAATTGGATTCCGCTGACGAACGCGTGCGACGCCGCACACCGCTGCACGGAGCGAACCTATTCCCGGTCGAGCTACCTGAGCTGCGAACGGTTGTGCTCCACTGGCTGGACGAACTGAGCGATCTCGGCCAGATTCTGCTGAGTGGCATTGCGCTCGGGCTCGGTCTCGATCGGGCCTGGTTCCGAGCCAACCTCACCAACGATCCAACAACCTTGTTCCGGATTTTCAGGTACCCGCCGCACGACGCGCCAACAGCAATCGGTGCCGGCGAATGGGGCGTCGCCGAGCACACCGACTACGGCCTGCTGACGCTGCTGCTGCAGGACGACAGCGGCGGTCTGCAGGTCAAAGGACGTGACGGTTGGGTCGAAGTCCCGCCAGTCCCGAACTCATTCGTGTGCAACATCGGCGACATGCTGGAGCGGATGACGGGTGGGCGCTATCGGTCCACGCCGCACCGAGTCCGCAACACCAGTGGTCGAGAGCGATTGTCGTTCCCGTTCTTCTTCGATCCGAGTTGGGATGCTCGGGTCGACCCGCTGCCCCTCGTCGGTGGCGCACTCCCGGACGCAGAGACGGTCCAACGTTGGGACGGCCGCAGTGTGTTCGACTTCGACGGCACCTACGGCGAGTACCTGACCGCGAAAGTCGCCAAGGTATTCCCTCATCTCGTCGCTACGTCGGACTGACGCAGGGCTAATCTGACGGCGTGTCAGAAACCCTTACGCAAGTGCCGATCATCGACGGCTGGTTCACCAATGACGCCGGCGGACCAACCTTGATCGGCTGCCGTTGCCCGCTGTGCGGAACCTACGTCTTTCCGCCTCGGGCTGGGGACTGTCCCAGCCCGGTGTGTGAATCCGAGACGATGGACCCGACGCCGTTATCTCGTCGAGGTCGGATCTGGAGCTACACCGAGAATCGATACGCACCGCCTCCCCCTTACGTCGCAACAGACCCGTTCGAGCCGTATGCGCTTGCCGCGGTCGAACTAGAAGCCGAAGGCCTCGTGGTCCTCGGCAAAGTCGCGACCGGGGTCCTTGCCGTCGACTTGCGGGTCGGAATGGATATGCAGTTGGAACTCGACGTGTCCCATCGCGACAGCGAGCACGAATACCTCGTCTACGTCTGGGCGCCCGCATGAGCGGCGACAAGGACATCGCGATCCTCGGAGTCGGCATGCATCCGTGGGGCAAATGGGGCCGCGATTTCACCGAGTACGGCATGGTCGCGGCCAGAGCCGCGCTTGCTGATGCCAACGTCGCGTGGAAGGACATCCAGTACGTCGCCGGAGCCGACACGATTCGCAACGGGTATCCGGGCTTCATCGCCGGAGCCACCTTTGCTCAGAAGTTGGGCTGGTCGGGCGTACGGGTCTCCAGCAGCTACGCGGCATGTGCGTCCGGGGCCCAAGCGCTCGACTCGGCGCGAGCTCAGATCCTGGCCGGATTCTGCGACGTCGCGCTCGTGATCGGTGCGGACACGACGCCCAAGGGATTCTTCGCCCCAGTTGGCGGCGGTGACCGCAAGCACGATCCGGATTGGCAGCGCTTTCATGTTTTGGGCGCCACCAACCCTGTGTACTTCGCCCTGTTCGCCCGCCGGCGGATGGACATGTACGGCGCCACCACCGATGACTTCGCCCAGGTCAAGGTCAAGAACAGTCGCCACGGCCTACACAATCCCAACGCGCGCTTCAAGAAGGAATACACCGTCGACGACGTCG
>JANOQU010000256.1:0-8672 GCA_031422355.1 Actinomycetes bacterium | reverse complement strand
CATGTAGTTCGTTCCAACTGCGTTGACCTGCACTCCGGTGGACACGACTTCAGCCGCAACATTGCGGGCAAGCATGGTGGCACCGGCGCGCATCGCCGAGTAGAGCGGTGCGTTGCTCGTAGGACGGGCGCCGGCGGCGCTTGTGATCACCAGGATTTGTCCGTCTTGTTGTTCGACCATCTGCCCGGTCACGGCCCGGAGGAAGTGATACGGGGCCTCGACGCAGCCCCTGTAGAGCCGCTGCAGTTGTTCGTCGGTCGACTCGAGGAACGGACCGGTGACGATGCTGCCGGAGAAAACGGCGGCTGCGTCGATGCGTCCGAACCGTTCGATGGCGGCCCTCACGAGGGCATCGGCTTGGTCTTGAGTGCGGAGCGATCGGACTCCGGTGACGACCTCGACTTGGCAGCCGATCGCGCGAAGTTCTTCGACCAGGCCATCGGCTGGGTCGCCGATGACGAGGTCGTGTCCGCGATGGGCAAGGGCGCGAGCGAGTGCCGGTCCGACGTAGAAGCTCGTGTCGTTGAGCAGCGCAACGCGCCGAGCGGTGCTCGCCGGATCGGAGCCTGCGACGGCGGTCAGGACTTGTCCTCGTGCAGTTCGATCGCGAATTCTGGACAGTTGTTGACAGCGAGACGGGCCTTGGCCTCGAGCTCGGCTGGGACGTCACCGGTTCCGATCGCGCTTGCGAGGCCGTAGTCGTCGACGTCGAACAGTTCCGGCGCCAGGGCATGACAGCGGTTGTGCCCTTGGCATTTGTCGGGGTTGACGGTGACTCTCACGGGAAGACCACCGGCACTGTGCGGGGTCCGCGGACCTGACCGCCGGCCCACGTGACTTCGCCGCTCGGATCGAGTTCGAACTCGGGGATCCGAGCCAGCCATTCCTCGACAGCCACCCGCAATTCCATTCGGGCCAAGTTGGAGCCGGCGCAGCGGTGAATCCCGGCACCGAAGGCAACATGTCGGTTGATTTCGCGATCGATCTGCACGACGTCTGCGTCGGGGAAGGCAGCGGGATCACGGTTCGCAGCCGGGAAGTTGAGCAGCACCCGGTCGCCCTCGCTCATCGGGCAGCCCGCAAACTCGACGTCGGTCGACACGATCCGGGCCATGGTCACTGGCGAGTACGCACGGAGGAACTCTTCGATCGCAATGGGCATCAGAGCGGGTTCTGCGACCAGCCGACGACAATCATCGGGGTGGGTTGCGAGATGCCACAACGCTGACCCGATCGCAGACCACGTCGTGTCCACGCCAGCGATCAGCGTCAGCGCGACGGTACCCAGGATGTGACCATCGGGCACCGGAGCACCGTCATGTTCGGTGTGCAGCAGTTCAGTGATCAGGTCGTTGCCGCTGCCGTTGCGGCGCTGTTCCATTTCTCCGAGAAAGTAGGCGATGAGCTCGTTGCGGGCGCGATTGCGCCGCTCTGTGTCGTGGGCGAACTCCAGCAGGTCACGAACCCAACCGGTGAACGTGTCCGACATCGATTCGGGCACGCCGAGAACAAGGCCGATCACTCTGACCGGGATCTGCTGCGCATAGTCCGCTGCCGCGTCGCCGTGGCCCTTTGCGACGATTTCATCGACCAGACGTCGGCAGAGAATCCGGGAGAACGCCTCGTATTCGGCGACCCGACTCGGCCCGAACCATGGAAGCAGGAGACGCCGGGTCCATGTGTGCTCGGGCGGGTCGGCGGATATTGGCGGAACGCCGACCGGGAGCATTTCTTCGTCAGCGTCGCTGGGTACGACGCCGACCTGGCGTGAACTGAAGTGCCCGATATCACGAGCGATCGCAGTGACGTCTGCGTACGTGGTCGGTAGCCACGAGCCACCGAGACGATCGGTGTGCGCCACTGGGCACTGAGCACGCAAGTCATCCCAGATCGGGAACGGATCGTTGACGTACGCGGCGTCGAATATGTCGTAGTCCGTCGCCCAGTCGTGAACTGTTGTCTTCATCGTCTCGTCCTCCAGTTGGATGGCACTCAATCATGTTGCTAGCCATTAGGCTAACAGAATGCAAGCACCGACCGTGACAAAAGTACGGACAGGAACTCCGAGGCAACAATCGAAGGCGCCAGCAACCCAAGCAACGTCGCGTCGGAGGGGCAGCGCTCGGACCGCGTTGATCGAAGCCGCCATGAGGCTCCTCGCCGAGCGTGCCCCGAGTGGCATCACCGGGCGAGAACTGGCGGAGGAAGCCGACGTGAACTACGGCCTCATCCATCACCACTTCGGCGGGAAAGACGGTGTTCTTCAAGCAGGCCTCTCTGCGCTCCGCGACGACTTCGTGCGCATCAACGGCGACCGAGCGTCGTCTGGGCTGCTCACCGGCGAATGCCACCCGTACCTGCAGGCATTGGTTCGCTCCCAGGTCGACTATCCCGATACGGTCGTGCCGAGTAGTGACTTCCCGATCGGTACGGCGCTCGTCAACGCAGTTGCTCCACGCCTCGTCGAGCGAAGCGGCAACGATCTCGCCGCTGTGAGCGTCGAGGCGAAGGCGCGTGTCATCGCAATGGTTTCGATCCAGCTTTGCTACGGCGTGTTCGGCCCAGCGCTCCTCGACGGTGTCGGAGTTGGCCACCGCGAACGAGGAAAGGTCGAAGAGGAGCTCAGCGCCCTGTACGACGCGTTGGCGGTTCTCGAACCGTCGCCATGATGCGCGCGACGACCGGTTCGTTCAAAGCTAGCCGTACGGCTAGTTTGGAGCGAAGGTCAGGCTCGATCCAGATCAGACATACCGCAGTAAGGGGAACGGAAACATGGGCAAGCTGAACGATTTCACAGGCACGGTTGGAACGACGTTTGCCGATTCCGTATCGGCGTGGCCGGACATCGAGCGTGCACCCGACGGTGCACCGAACATCGTTGTCGTGTTGCTCGACGACGTCGGTTACGCGCAGTTCGGCTGCTACGGCTCTGACATCGCGACGCCGACGTTCGACCGCATGGCGAGTGGCGGGCTGCGTTACAGCAACTACCACACCACAGCGCTGTGCTCGCCGACGCGTGCGTGTCTGATGACCGGCAGGAATCATCATGCGAGCGGGATGGCGCGCATTGTCGAGTTCTCGTCCGGGTTTCCGGGCTACGACGCGACTATCCAACCGGAGAATGGGTTCCTCCCCGAAATCCTCGTACGGAACGGGTACGCGACGTTCGCGCTCGGAAAGTGGCATCTGGCTCCGGCGACCGAGATGAGCCTCGGCGCCCCCCGGCATCACTGGCCCCTCAGCAAGGGTTTCGAGCGGTACTACGGGTTCCTCGGTGGGGAGACCGACCAGTACCACCCGGATCTGATTCACGACAACCATCAGGTCGAGCCGCCGACCACGCCCGAAGAGGGCTACCACCTGACCGAGGATCTCGCCGATCACGCAATCTCGTTCCTGAAGGACCTGCGCTCGTATTCGACCGACAAACCGTTCCTCATGTACTTCGCGCCAGGTGCATGTCACGCGCCGCACCAGGCCCCGCCGGAGTACATCGAGCCGTACCGCGGGCAATTCGACCTCGGCTGGGACGCGTGGCGGGATCGAGTATTCGCGCGCCAAGTCGCTTCGGGGCTGCTTCCTCCCGGCACTGAGCTGTCCGAACGGCCCTCGTGGGTACCCGAGTGGTCGACGATCAACGCCGATGAACGGCGCTTGTATGCGCGCATGATGGAGGTCTACGCCGGACTTATGACCCACACCGACGCCCAGGTCGGACGCGTCATCGATTTCATCGAACGGCTCGGCGAACTCGACAACACGATCGTGCTGATCATGAGCGACAATGGCGCGTCCGCCGAAGGCGGCCCCACCGGCTCATTCAACGAGCAGTACTTCTTCAACTTCGTACCTGAGAGCCTGGAAGAGAACCTCCGACGCATCGACGACCTCGGCACTCCCCACGCCAACAACCATTACCCCTGGGGATGGGCATGGGCCGGGAACACGCCACTGAAGCGGTTCAAGCGCGACACACACGAAGGCGGCGTCTGCGACCCACTCGTCATCCACTGGCCCCGCCGCTTGTCCGACACAGGTGCCATTCGGCCCCAGTACGTGCACGCCATCGACATCACCCCAACACTCCTCGAGCTCATTGGCATCAACCCGCCGTCACACATCGCCGGCGTCGAGCAGGCCCCCTTCGACGGGACCAGCTTTGCAACATCACTGAGCGTCGGTGGGGCAGCGAGCGCTCACGTCACGCAGTACTACGAGATGCTCGGCTCACGCGCCCTGTACCACGACGGCTGGAAAGCTGTTGTGTTTCACCCGCCGGCGATGATGGCCTATGACGGCTCTGACGCGACCCGCTCATTCGACGACGACATCTGGGAGCTCTACAACGTCGCGAACGACTTCTCCGAATGCCACGACATCGCCGCTGAACATCCCGACAAACTCGCTGAGTTGAAGGCACTGTGGTGGACCGAAGCAGAACGCCATCAGGTCCTGCCGCTCAACAACCAACCCGGTCGGCACGGCGACCGGCGGTTCCGTCAAGATCGCTACGTCTATCACCCTGGCATCTCCTCCATCCCCGAGATGCTCGCTCCGAACCTCCGTAACCGAGAGTTCCAAATTTCCGCGGCGCTGACCGTCGGTGACGGGCCGTGTGACGGAATCATCGTCGCCCACGGCGGACACTCGGGCGGCTACGCCCTCTACCTTGCTGATCGTCGGCTCCACTACGTCAACAACTTCCTCGGGACTACCTACACGACTGTGTCGGCAAGCGTTCAACTACCAGTCGGCGATGTGCTCGCCCGAGCAACATTCACGCCGACCGGACGCTTCCAAGGAACGCTCGAGCTTTGGTACGGCGACGTACCAGTCGGCCGCGGACACATCCCTACGACAACTCCGATGACATACGGCGTCGACCCGTTCAGCGTCGGCTACCAACGAATGACCACCATCGCCCCGGCACTTCACGGCAAGGCTTCGATCACCCCAGGAGTCCTCGACCACGTCGTCATCGAAGTGACCGGCAAGGCGCACCGCGACCGAGCTGGCGAGCAACAGATCGCACTCGCGCAACAGTAAGTACGACGACACGGCGGCTAACGACACGGCGGCCGACGACGCTCGACACGGCGGCCGACGACACGGCAGCTAACGACACGGCGGCCGACGACGCTCGACACGCCGTCGTCCGCACCTTTTCGTCCCTACCTTTTCGCCCCCTGTCGTGACACGTTTCACGCCCTTGATCCCGCTCCGTGCCAAGGGGTGGCACGCAGCGGCACCGAGGGCGTGGTTTGTGTCATCATCAGGTCGATCGGCGGGCACCGCGGTGAGTCGAATCACTCGGTCGAGGTGGATGGGCAAATCGCGTCGGGATGCCAATCAGGGAACCAGTCGTACGCGATACCTTGAGCAGTGAGTTCGATGATGCGGTGACCGGTGGTGTCGGACGCGGCCGGAGCAGAAAGAGCAAGACCGCCGGTGAACGGACCGGGGGTGTCGGGATCTGCGTCGCTCGTCCAGACCAGGCACGCATCGTCACCCGTGACGGAAGGCGTCGACCATGCTGGCGGCCAATGATCGTTCGAGGAGCTATCGCTGATCAGCATCGGAACGGTCGTGCGTATCGGGTTGGCGTCCATCAGCTCGACGACGTAGATCTGTTCGTCCCAAGTCGCCGGGTGTCCGGTGTAGCCGTTCGGCGATGACACGAAGGCGATTCTGCTGGTTCCCGGTTCGGCGGATGCCTCTGATGCGTTGGTCAGATTCGCGTGTTCGTCGTCCGACCCGAACAGGATCGGACGGTCGTTCGTGCCATCCGGATCGATCGCCCGCAGGTCGGTCTGAGATCCCTCGCCGACGAACTCGCCGCTCGTGTACACAACGACCGTCGAAGCCCCCAAGCTCGACCAGGTGGGCCAACTGCCTTCCACCAGGCGGCGGTCTGCGCCGCTGGCGAGGTCGAGAATGTGGATGAAACCATCCGCTGTGAAAGCCAACTGTTTGCCATCAGGTGACCACGTCAGTCCGGTGAATGACAGTTCGTCGTCGGTGTCGCGCAGCATCTTGGAGTTGGTGCCATTCCGGTCCGCTGTCCACAGCTGCAACGTCGTGCCATCCAGTGTCCACATGAAGGCGAGCTCGTTTCCATCTGGTGACCATCGTGGTTCGATCAGCGCGCCCGGGTTGTCGGTCAGCTGGATCAACTCAGTGCCATCGGGCTTGACCGCGTGCAGCTCGAAATCAGGTACCTCGGTTTCAGCCCCGGCCGGGGGAGGTGCGTGTCGATTCGAGCTGAACAGGATCGTGCCAAGTGGCGCGGCCGCAGTAAACCTCGGAGGGACAACTGACACAGTCGGGTCCGCTCCGGGTTGCTCATCGTCGCTGCAGCCGGCGAACAGCAGCGCGATGATCAGAATGGCGTTCGCGCGCACACTCGATTGTCGCGCGTATCAGCACGAGCGGTTCACGGATTCGATCGACAACGGGCAACGTTCGCCCATTGCGCTGTTTACCACCCAGGCTTACACTCAGGCCGTAGGGACAGGGGAGCATCGTGAAGAGATGGGCCGCTGCGCCACTCTTGGTGGCGTTCTGTATTGCCACGATGATACTGTGGGTCGCGCCAGCAGCCGCCAACCACACAGTGATCTGGGGGGCGGGCGCGGACTGCGGCGCGCTCTCCAACAACGTCGCCGTTGCAGTCGGCGAGAGCGTTCCGTTCAGCGCGTGTGTTGCATTCGGTGGCGCGCCGTTTGGAGGGCACCCGATGACGGTCTTCGTGCACGCGCCTGACGGATCCGTGGAGTCCGAACTGCAAACGGACGGATCGGGGCAGATCCATTTCGATGTCAAACCCGCTGTCGAGGGCCAGACGGTTGTCGACCTCTGCGACGCCGATGGGTGCGTGTACGGCAGCGTGTTCGTCGATGTCGCGGCGCCGACGACCACCGTTCCGGCGCCGACGACCACCAACGGCCTGATTGACCAGCAGCCGCCCGATCTCGTCTCGCTGTGGAACCAGAATCCGGGGATCGCCGTCGACCCCGCGACGGTCGTGCCGTCGAACATCTTCACGGGTCAACCGCATGATGACGCGCCGCCTTCACCGTTCCTGATTCCGTCGGAGGTCGTGACATATCAACTCTTCGGTGATCCTGGCGACCTGACGGCGCTCGTCGATTGCGGTGGGATCGCTGTGTGTACCTCCGAATTCGGCCCGTCGGAAATGCTGCAGGTGTATGGCATCCGGTTCTCCGGCAACCTCGCGGATCCCGCTCCTGCGGCGTTCGGCATCAACTTCAACTTCGAGACCGATTCGGGTGTCAACGGGCTCTTCATCTCCGGGATCGAAACCCCCGCCGACTGCGCGATAGCCGGCAGCGTGTTCGACGGTGAACCCTCGGCCACGTCGACGCAAGTCCTCGATGGGTCCGGCGAGTTCGTGGAGGTGTCGGCGCCGCTCGCGTTCGTGAGCACCTCGACCGGTGGACTGCTGATCCTGCCAGCCGAGCATCCGTGCGCCGGAGCGACCCTGTTCCAGGCGAGCACTCACGTACTGGAGAGCGACAGCATCGTCGTGGAGTACCCGACGCCAGCGACGGGCACTCCGCTGCGCCCAATGGCGTACACCCGGATCAACATCACGCTGCCCGACCCGCCCCAGACGTCGGTTCCGACCACGACGGTTCCGACCGCGACGGTCCCTGCAGAGGCGCCGCAGACGACGACCCTTCCGGCAGTCGCCAGTCCTGAGGAGACGGTCGCCGAGACGGCGGACGACCCGAGCGACACTGCTACACCCGTTCTCGCGGGCGAGGTTGCGCAGTCCGGCGGCATCGCCCAGCCTGACGGGGGCGACGGTTCGTCGTTCCCATGGTTGGGCCTGACGGGACTCGGCGCTCTCGGCCTTGTCGGCGGCCTTGCCCTCGCCTTCTGGCCGAAGAAGGTCGTCCTCGGTGGTCCAGGTGCAGGCGGATTCCTCGTCGATGACGCAGCCGACGACCCAGGGGACAGCCCCATCGACGACATCATCGGCGACACGATGGACGATGCGGAACCGACGACGCCGATCCTCGTGGCGACGGAGGAGATGCTCCAGACCGAACTCGCGTCGCTCGCCAGCGACTCGGGCGCGCAAGTGGCCCAGCACTTCGAACAACTGGCGCAACTCGTCGAGGGGTTCGGAGGCGCATACATCAACGCGGTCGGCGGAGCAGGCGCAGTCGAGGCGGAGATCCAAGACGCCGGCGACAACGTGAACATTGCCGCTTGGGCCGACCTCGCAGTGATGGTGGTCCAGATTTCGCGCCTTGCCCTCGGCGGGATCCGCGGTGGTCTCCGCGTCTGGACCTGGTTGCGTACCAGCGGCAAGGCCGCACCGCAGGTCGTCGGGCTGGCCGACGATGCGGCCAAGGGTTTCGCCGAGATTGCGGATGGTCTCGATGAAATTCGCGCCGGCGCCAAGCTGCCGAACGTTGTCGGCGAGCCGCCGATCGACCTGGTCGTGCCGACTTGGTGGAAGGGGATGCCTTCGAGCTACTGGGAGGCCTCGCAACTGGCGAAGGCGGTCGGTGAGAACCTTCAGGACATGACGGAGCTCTTCCTCCGCGGGCGAAAGACGGCCAACGACTTGGTGTTCGCGCTCCGGCGGCGATACGCAACCAACTCAGGCGCAATCGTTCCCGACGCGGCGCTGCAGG
>JANOQU010000255.1:0-3889 GCA_031422355.1 Actinomycetes bacterium | reverse complement strand
GAAAGATTTACAAAACGAGGGTGGACAAGTACTCGCGGACCCCGTCTGCAAACACGTCGACGTCGTTGGCTGTCGTGTCCCAAGCAGTCATCCAACGAACCTGATTGACCGGAACACTCCAGTCCCAGAAGAAACACCAGTCCTGCATGGGCTTGATCGCCTCGAACGGCAGATGAGGGAAAACGCTGTTCACTGCCGGGGGAGAGTCGTACACGACGTGAGGGATGTCCTTCGTGGCCCGATACAGGCGCTGAGCCATCTCGTTGGAGTGATCTGCCAGCTTCAGCCACAAGTCGTCGTGGATCAGCGCGTTGAACTGGGCTGCGACGAATCGCATCTTCGACGGCAATTGGGTGACCTGTTTGCGGACATACGGTGCGACCGCCGAGAATCGATCATTCAGGTAGACGACGGCCTCGCCATACATCATCCCGTTCTTCGTTGCGCCAAACGTGACGACATCGACGCCGGCCTCGACGGTCATCGCCCGAAGTGTGGCGGTGGTTCCACCGAGCGCTGCAACGGCGTTGGCCAATCTCGCTCCATCGACATGCACGGACATCCCCAATCGATGAGCCGTGTCGCAGAGTGCTGCGATCTCGTCGATCGAGTAGAGCGTGCCCAACTCGGTGCTCTGGGTCAGGCTGACCACACCCGGCTGCGCATGATGGATCGCGCCGATCGCGTGCGCCTCGTGCTCGAGTTGGGCCGGGACCAGCTTGCCGTCCGGGCAATCGAGGTCAATCAACTTCGCCCCGAGAATGCGCTCCGGCGCGCCGGTTTCATCGACGTTGATGTGAGACCAGTTCGTGCAGATCACCGCTTGCGCAGGCCCGAGCATGGTCGCGAGCGCCATCACGTTGGCTCCGGTTCCGCCCCAGACCAGGAATGCCGATGCCTGCTCGCCGAACAGTTCGCGGATACGAGCATTGGTCTCGTTGGTCCAGCGGTCGTCGCCGTAGGCAAGGGCGTGGCCGGTGTTCGCCTCGGCGAGTGCAGCCATGACAGCAGGGTGTACGCCGGCGGCGTTGTCGCTCGCAAATGCACGCGACGGGGCAGGGACGTTGATCATCGAATCAGTATGGCGGCTGTCCGTTGCGCCACGTGGAACGGGGGCTACACGCCGAAGACGGTAGTGATGACCCGACCGGTACGTTCGCCAGCGCTCGGAGTGAGGTCGTCGATCACGAACGCTCGCTGTAGCCACCGATCGGTACCGTCGAATCGGGCCTCGAACGGGCTGCGGCCATGCACCACCAGGTGGTTGTCGATGACCAGCAGGTCGCCTGGCGCCAGAACGACTCCATCGTGATGCTTGGCGAGGGTTCGACCCAGCGTCTCCAGGGCCTCTTCGGCTTCCTCGTCCATTCCGACCATCAGGTCCTGGTCGAACACCATCGTTGGATCTGCCGGTGTGCCCATGAGGACCGCCATTGGCGCACTGAGCACGTTCGTGCGACCGTGCAGGTAGCTCTCATCGACCGCACACCGAAAGCGCGGCTGAAACAACACCTCGACGACGTCCGGATCCAAGTACGCAAGCGCAGAGTGGATGGACGCAAAGGTTGTTCGCGCTGCCGGGTCGCCACGCAGGCAGTACAGGAGGAGATAGCGAGGACGATGCGGGTGAAAGGCCGCTTCGGTGTGGAACATTAGATTCACTGCCGAGGACGTCGAGGTCTGGCTCGTTGCAGACGCTTGAACTGGCACGATGTTCTGAACGACATCGCCGCCATGTTCTGGCTGATAGCCGACGGCCTCGCCGAGTACCGAGGCCAGCGTGAGCAGCCGGAGTTCTGTGGCGTTGGACTTGTCGGCCGCGGCGGTTGGCTCGGGAGGCGTGGGCGGGAGATCTCCAACCGGAAGGCCAGAGATCAACATGCACCCGGCGGGAGGGGGAGTGCTTGCAAAAGACGACAGTTGATGTCGAAGCGCTGCGGGCAGACTGGCCACTTGCGACTGTGCGACTTTCACCAGGTCCACGTCCATCTGGGCTTGGCCGTGCTCTTCGTTCGTTGAGCTCTGCCGATCCAGATTGGAATGCATGTTCCATATCATATCACTTGCGGAACTGCTGAACCGCCATCGAACTGCGACGCTCTACGTTCGCCACTGCGAAGCGATCGGCCGTCCGGGCCCCTCAGCTACCATGCCGTGCATGACACGCTCATTGCTCGACGTCGAGGCGCGCATCACCGAGGCGGGAGCTTCGTTGACGACCGCCGAGCGCAGAGTCGCCGAGATCGTGTTGAGCCGGCCAGAGCTCGTCGCATTCGGAACGGTGGCCGAGTTGGCCGAGGCCGCCCAGGCTGGCGCGGCGACGGTTGTTCGTCTTGCGGCCAAGCTGGACTTCGACGGCTTCACGGCCCTGCAGGCAGCGATCCAGAACGAGCTGTCGAATCAACTTCGTCCGGCAGCTGTTCGAATCCGCGAGGCACGCGGTGGGGTAGCGGTGCAGCGCCACTTAGAGCGCGAACTCGACAACGTCCAGTCGACTCTGCTGGGTGTTGGCGAATTTGAAATGTCGACCGCCATTGCGCGCCTGTCAGATCTCGATCGGTCGGTACTCGTGATGTCCGGCGATGCCTCCAGCGGCGTGAGTCAACAGTTCGTCGGAGAACTTCTCTCACTGCGACCGAGCGTCGAACTGCTGACGGGCAATGAAGTGGCCGTGAGTCGACGACTCTCGCAACTGACCGCCGATGACGTCGTGGTCGCGATCGATCTTCGACGCTATGACCGGTGGGTCGTCGAAGCAGCCCGAGAGGCCAAGCGTCGCGGTGGTTGGCTATTGGCGTTGTCCGACAGTGCCTTGTCACCCCTGGCGGGGTTGTCCGATGTGTCGATGGTTCTCAGTGCAGGGGGAGTCAGCCCGTTCGACAGCCATGTCGGCACGTTGGCGCTGCTGAACGTGTTGGTCGCCGGAGCCGCGGAAGAGCTCCGTGATATCGCGACTGACCGTCTCGATCGAGCCGAAGCCGCGTGGAGCGCCACTTCGCAACTGATTGATCGCTGACGCCTGCGGCTAGGGTTTCGTCATGACGAAACGCCAGCCCAACGATGCAGAAGTGAAGCGGGGAGACGAGGTCGCTCGATGTCGATGGTGCCGAAGGATCCTGCCCCCTTCGGCACGAACGGGTCGCCCGCGTCAGTTCTGTCGGCAAGCGTGTCGCCAGTGGGACTGGGTCGCGCGTCAGCGGGCCCGGGAGTTGGCGCTGAGCGACGATGAGTTGGTCGTTGCACGAGCCGAACTCGACGCACTCCGTGACGATCTGTTCGTGCTGGCTCATGCGGTCGCAGATGTTCGGCGTGATCTCGCTGCGCCGGGCAACCGAACCCAGCGTGAGTTGAGCGAGGCGTTGAGATGGCTGCTGGATGCCGCATCGCCGCTGTGTGACCGGGACATAGCTCGCCCTACCCTGCAACGCCCATAATCCTCGTTATGTCAACTGTGACGGCAACCGTCGCACTGATGCGACGCCGTGACCTATACGCCGCCGCCTTGCACGCCCCACTACAGAACCGCGCCCGCACATCGAGCACCAGCACGCGCCCACATTCCGCACACGACTTGCGCACTTGTCCCCGTCGAGCCACGGCCCAACCGTACTACCCGCCAACCGTGACAGATCCGCCACCTCGGCAGTGACGCGCCCGCGCAGCGCCATGGCCTCGCCCAAGCCCGCCACGCTGCCACTGGCGTCAAGCGCATAGCCCTTGCCCGAAACCTGCAGGCCCGGCACTGTCACCACCCCGTCGCCCCGCAGCCAATGCGCGTCAAGCTGACCGTTCACTTCGGACCCGACGGCCAGCGCCAGTGCCGGGTCCGTCATTGCCACACCATTGGCCGCAAAACTGACTTTTGCGGTGACACCAGGCACCAGTCCGG
>JANOQU010000254.1:0-8979 GCA_031422355.1 Actinomycetes bacterium | reverse complement strand
ACATTCAGCACGATCCGCCTGACGCAGACCGGTCACTTCCAGCTGATGTTCGCGTTTCTCATTCCGCTGGTGCTGTTGATCCTGTTCCGGCTGCTCGATCGCCCGTCGATCGCAGGCGGCGTAGGCCTCGGGATCGCGATGTCCAACCAGTTCTTGATCGCGGCGTATTACGGACTGATCATGATCATTTCGGTGAGCGCAATCGCTGCGGTGGTACTGATTCTCCGCCGTCGGGACCCCGGGCTGAAGCGCCTCCTCGTCGCACTCGGTGCCGGAGCCGTGGTGTTGCTCGTCCTCGCCGGGCCCGTGATGCTGCAGCACAACGATGTCCAGACCTCGACCAACGAACGAAAAGACTACCCAGCGGCGTTTGCCCTGACGCTTGGCGACCTTCGAACAGCTGCGCTTCTGACCGAGAACCTCGACGGCATCTCAGCTCTCGAGAACGACAATCCGAATCGAACAGCAGAGAACTATGCCTACGTTGGCTTCTTCGTTGCCATCGGAGTTCCGGCCACACTCCTCGCGGCGGCTGCCTCGAGCCGAGCACGCCTCAGGATCGCTCGTCGCCGACGGGAACTGGTTGCTGTCGTTGCCGTGGGCGCCTTCGCTTGCGCCATTGCAGTTGGCCGGGGGCCGATCCTCGGCGTTCGGATGCCCTTCTACGATCTCGCCGCAGATGTCATCCCCGGGGTCAAGTCAATGCTTGCGATCGTCCGACTGTTCGTGTTCGGCCAGTTGGCATTGGTCGTCGTCGCCGCAACCGGATTGGTCGCGTTGCTCCACCTGCTCCGCCCACGGGCTCTCCGCATCGGCCTCTGCGCAGTACTCAGCGGCGCAATCATGTTCGAGAGTGGGCAGTTGATCTCACTTGCCAGGATCCCGACGGTTCAGCCGACGTCGGTGTATGCGGTACTGCAGACCCTCTCTGACGACGGTGTCGTCGCTGAACTTCCGCTCGCGTGGCGTGGTCTCGGTTCGACGTATGCATACACGGAAGCCACCCGGATGGTGCTGGCATCCGGCGACTCACTCCGTTCCGTCAACGGATACTCGGGCTTCGCGCCATTCGGATACGACGTGGTCGTCGAATCACTGAACCAGTTTCCAGCTCCGACCGCGCTACGGACGATCGAGGATCTGAATGTTCGCTACGTCGTGATTCACACGGCACCGCTGCCAACTGTCAGCGACGATGTGAACTCATCCGGCTATGCATTCGTCACCCCTGAACAGCTTGCGGCAATCTTCGCCGAGATTCCCGACGGCCTCGTCGCCGAGCGGATCGACGCCGACGACGGCGTCATTCTGGTCATCGCCGACCCTTGACGATTCCGATCGGCTATTGCTTGGCCAGCGTCAGCGAGTACGAGCGAAATTGTCCGTCACATTCGCCGCCGACGATGGTCTCGCGATAGGCACCCACGGCGGCGGTTGCGCCGAGCAGGCCATTGACGACTTCGACACGACTTGCGTGGTACGACAGGTCGAACGTGGCATCCGTCGCGGCCCCGTTGCACAGCGGCGTTTGCTCGCTCGCCAGTTCACCGCTGATCACGTACGAGCCGTTTTGGAACGAGATGATGCCGTTCGCCCGATTGCCCGACACCTTGCTGGCGTCAGGGAACGACAACGAGAGCGACTTCAGCTCCGCACACGCCACGATCGTGCACTCGACCGGTTGGAGGGCGACGACGTACTCACCCGACAGAGCAGCCGCTCGGTAGGTGTTCTCGTCGAGCGGGAAAAGGGCCTGCAACGTCGCGAGTTGGGCCGCAGTCGCGTCGAGTTGAACCTGGACGGCTGCGACCGCATCGGCGTTCTGGGTCGAGGCCGCCGACGCGTCTGCCGCACGACCGTCGCGCTCGACCGTGAGATCGGCCAGGGCCTGGGTGAGCTGTTCCTTGGTCTCGGCGAGGTCAGCCTGAAGTGTCGCGAGTTGACCTTGCAGACCCACGTCGGGGTCGACGGTGGAATCCAGATCGTTCGTCAACTCGACGACCATCGCCTGAGAGGTCTCGAGACGCTCACGTTCGGTGCTCACATCGCGTCGGGCGTCGATGACGGCAACCACCAGCCCGGAAACGCCGGCCACCGCGATGAACCCAGCTGCGCCCAACGCCACCAAGAGCGCCGTACGTCGCGGCGACCGAACGGTTGACCCGATCGGGGCAGCAACGCCGCCAGAGACCGATGCGCCGCATCCGCCACAGAACTGGTCAGCCGGCAACAACGGCTCTGCGCATGTCGCGCATTGCAATCCACCGGCGCGAGACACGGTCAGCCGCAGGTGATGTTCGCGGTTGCTGTGGCTCCCTCGCGAGTGGCGGTCGCAACGAACTGGCTCTGAGCCACATCGAACACGACCGATACGATTCGCCAATTCGTACCGACGTCGTCCGATGACCACGTGATTGGACTGACGACCTTCTCCGTCCCGCCAGCAGCGCACGAGGCGACCATCTCACCGGCGTTCTCGGTGCTTCGAACGAGGGCAACCATCGCCCCTGAGTTGAGGTTCTGACTCAGACAGCGGCGGGTCGCATCGTTGATCTGGGTGCCAGAACTACCGCACAGCCCATCCAATGTGTCTGACCCGTCAGACAGCACGTTCTTGGCGTAGTCGAGATTCGTACATGTTGGGATGAGTGCCTCGTCGGCCACGAGGACCAGCGGATCGGCATCGACACCGACCACGAACTTCTGCGCTTCGGCCGCAAGAACTGTTCCGGATGGGTCGGTACAGCGCAACGACCCGGATGTGAAGACGAGGACGTTGCCGTTCGAAAGCGGAACGAAGCAGTCCGTCAACGGCTCGTAGCTGCCGTCGGCGGATGCCACGCATGGCGCAGCATCCGCGCCCAAACGACTGGCTGGCGTCTGCACCGCCGTTGGCGTGTCGGGGAATGTGATCGCCGTTGGTTCGGTCGTGGACGAGTCAGGCGCTGCCGTCGTGGTCGTCACATCGGTAGCAACGACGGCGTCGGTGGCGACAGTCTCCGCGACAAGGTTCGGCTCTGTCGTGACGACCTCGGCGGTGGTCGATTCAGTGTCGGCCAACAACGAGCTCTCAGTCGCTGTGGACGTCGGAGCAGTGGTGTCGTCATCGCCACCAGAGATCACAACGACCGCGATCACTACTGCGACCACCGCTGCAACTGCGGCGATGATCGCTCCGATCGGACGCTGTTTCTTGGCGGCTGAGTCAGTCGGCTGGCCGAACGCAGCGGGCTGACTCCTGACCGCAGCGGCGGCGGCACCTCCGCCATCGATCAGCGTCGGCGACGCCGTGGAATGAGCCGGAGTGTTGACCGGCAGATCGGAACCCGAGCCGTAGGTGAAGGCGGTGACCTCCCATTGCGGCACACGTACCACCTCGCGCGCCTGCCAGCCGAAGAAACCACGCTGGGCCTGAACGGGGTCGAACACATAGCCGACCTGCCATGGCTGGGCGAAGAACGCACTTTGCATGTAGAGGTCGTGGGCCGAGAGGAAGATGCCGAACCGTGGATGACTGTGATACCAGCCGACGATTCGCTGCCCCGGGAAGGCATCTGCGACGTGAAGGGCCATTGCCTCCAGGGTCGCCGCCGTGAACGTGAACGGCTGCGTCGATGGCGCAGCGGCGTCATCGTCGCCACCTTCCCCGATCGACATCTCGTCGTCGGACGACGGAACAGAATCCGAACCCAACCTCGGCGCCGCCAGACTGCCGGTCACGAGAACGAAGTTGGTCGACGGCGCAGCGTTGCCGACCAGGACCCCGCCGACCTCTGCGTCGATATCGCTTGCCATCTCGGCCTCGATACGCGCGAGCGCAGCCCCTTGGATGATGATCGACGGATACCCGGGGATGTCGCCATCCGACCGACTCGTATCTGACTGGTTCTGTTCTGGTACCTCTGCCGCGTCGCTCATTTCGAAACCGATTGTATTCTCTTTCATCGGCAGAGGAAGTTCACAGCGAGTCCTCCGCCGAGCAACGACCGCCGACCTCGGTGTCAGGAGTAGTTCTGAACAGCAGCCCGACGACGTGGAAATGCCTGCGATGTGACACGCTCGCCCCATCTGGCCAACGCTTTTGCCGCCAATGCGGACACAGACACGACGATCTCGCAGTCGCAATCGCAGAAGGCGAAAAGGCGGCAGGCCCACGCTCTGGGCTTCGCCCCGTTTCGCGCTTGCTGATCGCCCTGATCGTCTTGCTCTTCGCAGCGCTCGGTGGACTCGCAGCCATTTTGCTCGATGACATTCGCAACGACTCCGACGAACCCCTTCCGTCTCAATCGGCGGTTTCAGGCGCTGCACCGACAGCGCCGGATCCGGCCGGCACCCGTCCGATCACAAGCACCGACTGGCCGAATGGCGCCTTCACCCAGGACTCGACCCATCGGGCAAGCCTGACGATCGTGGTGTCATAGAAGCGGATCAGGCCAGACCGTGTCGGCCGTTTGTTCAGCAGACGGGCAACGATCAACCAAGCAAGGAACCCGGGCATGTTGACGTAACCAGCTTTGACAATTTCGAAGCCGGCCCGCTCGAACCGATCGGTGAGCTGACGCTTGCTGTACCGACGAACGTGGCCGATTGACCGGTCGAACTCGCTCATCAACAACTCAAATGCCGGACTGAAGACAGCCACGCATCCACCCGGTCGAACGAGCGAAAAAAGTTCTGCCAGCGCCGCTTCGTCGTCCTCGATGTGTTCGAGCACGTTCGAGAGGACAGCGCCGTCGAATGGAGCAAAGCGGGCCGCGTCAGTCGCGTAGCCGTGCACTGCCGTCACTCGATCATCACCGTGAGTCGCTGCGATCAGAGCCGCTATGCCCTGCGACGATGGCTCGACCGCGACAACGTGCGTCGCTGTCCGTAACAGTTCGAGCGTGAACGTTCCCCGTCCGGCACCGAGTTCGATCACATGCCCGACGGCGACGGACTCGACGAGTCGCCGCAACCATTCGTTGTAGTGCGGAGCGTTGGCATCGAGTTCGTCGAGTGTCGAATCCAGCGCGACAGCCGCCTGTTCGAACGTTGCTCGGTCCCGCTTCGGCGCCATCGAGGCGCAACGTTATCGGTCGTGAAGGTGGAGCCCGATGGCCACTTTGGATCGGACACTTCTCGCCTAGAATGCGGCGGCCCCACGGGCGAGTCTCATTACTCACACTTTTCACTCCAATACTTCTCGGCCAGGACAGAGCACAGCGCACATGGGTTCACGGATTGCAATCATCGGTACGGGCTATGTCGGATTGACGACCGGTGCTTGTTTCGCTCACCTCGGTCATGACGTCGTGTGCGCAGATATCGATCCGCGTCGAATCGAGCGGCTGACGCGAGGGATCCTGCCCATCTTCGAGCCAGGCTTGCAGGAGATCGTGGAGACCGAAATTGCGAGTGGCCGATTGCGCTTCGTGGTGGGTGCGAAAGAGGCTGCCAAGGACTGCGAGTTCGCCTATCTGTGCGTACAAACGCCCCAGGGCGATGATGGCGCGGCGGACCTGACCTATTTGCAGGCTGCTGCGGCCGAGATCGCTCCGGTGCTGCCGGCGCACTCGATCGTGGTCAACAAATCGACAGTTCCAGTGGGTTCCACAAAGGTTGTCGAGCGGGTGCTCGGGCGACACGACGTCAGCGTCGTGTCGAACCCGGAGTTCCTGCGGGAAGGTTCGGCGGTCAGCGACTTCCTGAAGCCGGACCGGGTGGTGATCGGCAGCGATGACCCGAGCGCAGCGACGAGAGTGGCCGAGCTGTATACGGCGACCTCGGGCCATGTGATCGTCACGGATCCTGCGTCGGCGGAGACGATCAAGTACGCAGCGAACGCGTTCTTAGCGACCAAGATCTCGTTCGTCAACGCCGTCGCCGCCGTCTGCGAAGCAGTCGGGGCCGACGTCAACGACGTCGTGCTCGGCATTGGCTACGACAAACGGATCGGTCACGAATTCCTGAAGCCGGGCCCAGGTTGGGGTGGTTCCTGTTTTCCGAAAGATACGCGGGCGATGGTGAAGATCGCAGAGGACGCTGGTTACGACTTCAATCTGCTCAAGGGTGTGGTTGTCGTCAACGACGAGCAACGTGAACGGATGGTTGCGAAGGTGGAACGTGCCGTCGGTGGCGACTTGAAAGGTGCTGTGATCGCGGCCTGGGGTCTGACGTTCAAAGCCAATACCGACGATCTGCGCGAGTCGCCGGCGATTGCGATCATCACAGAACTCCAGGACAAGGGAGCGACCGTGCGGGGCTACGACCCACAGGTCTCCACCCATCCGAGCATCGATGTCGGAGCGGACCCCTACGACATCTGCGACGGCGCCGATGCGCTGGTCGTGCTGACCGAGTGGGACGAGTTTCGTTGGCTCGACCTCGACGAGGTGAAACGGCGTCTCGCCCGACCCGCCATCGTCGATACTCGCAACTTGCTCGACCGGGCTGCGGCGCTGCGCAACGGTTTCACCTATCAAGGCGTCGGTCGATAGACGATGCGTGTCCTGATCGCCGGCGGCGCCGGCTTCATCGGTTCTCACCTCGCCGATGCACTCCTCGCTCGCGGCGACGAAGTGATCGCCGTCGACAACTTCATCAGCGGTCGGCCGGAGAACATCGAACATCTCGTCCGCCACGATCGCTTCCTCTTCCTGGAACAAGATGTCACCGACCCACTCTTGATCGATGGCCAACTCGATGCCGTGATGGATCTCGCCAGCCCGGCTTCGCCAGACGACTTCGCCACGATCCCTCTCGAGATCCTGGCTGTCGGCAGCACCGGCACCCGCAATTTGCTCGACCTTGCGGTGATCAAGCACGCCACGTTCTTTCTCGCCAGCACGAGCGAGGTCTATGGCGACCCGCTCGTGCATCCGCAGCCGGAGACGTACTGGGGAAACGTCAGCTCGATCGGGCCGCGCAGTTGCTACGACGAGGCCAAGCGGTTCTCCGAAGCACTCACCATGGCGTACAAGCGAGTGCTCGATGCCAATGTCAGAATCGTACGAATCTTCAACACCTACGGCCCTCGGATGCGGCCCGACGACGGCCGAGTCGTTGGCACGTTCATCACTCAGGCGCTGCGAGGCGAGCCGATCACCCTCTTCGGCGACGGTAGCCAGACACGCAGTTTCTGTTACATCGACGACGAGGTGAGAGGTTTGATCGCGGTCCTCGACGGCGAAGTCACCGGGCCGATCAACGTCGGCAACCCCGCAGAGTTCACGATGCGTCAACTCGCAGAACTGGTGGTCGAACTGACCGGCTCACGCAGCGAGATCGTCACCGTAGCGCTCCCCGCAGAACGCGAAGGCGACCCAATGCAGCGTTGCCCGGACATTACGCTCGTGACGTCGACCTATGGATGGACACCCGAGGTGTCCCTCCGCGACGGACTGTCCAAGATGATCCCCGCCGTTCGCACCGAACTCGGTCTCTGACCGATCTATCCTCCCCTGGAGCAATCAATGACCGTCCTCGTCACCGGCGGCGCCGGATACATCGGCTCTCACACCGTCCGCCAATTGCGGACCCTGAATCGGGATGTCGTCGTCCTCGACAACCTCGACATGGGCTTCGCTGACTCGGTGCTCGATGCCCCACTCGTGGTCGGCGACATCGCAGACAGGTCACTCGTCGCCAGCATCTGCGCCGAGTATGGCGTGACAGCGGTCGTTCACTTCGCGGCCCATAAGAGCGTCGGCGAATCGATGGCCACCCCATCGAAGTACTGGCACAACAACGTCGACGGCACGGTGCACTTGATCGAGGCGATCCTCGGAGCGGGCGTCACCAACATGATGTTCTCGTCGTCGTGTTCCATCTACGGCACCCCAGCGACGGTGCCTGTGAACGAGTCGTCGCCGGTTCACCCCGAGAGCGTGTACGCCGAGTCGAAGGCGATGATGGAGCGAATCCTGGGTTGGTACGGCGCCACGCACGGCCTGCGCGCCGTGAGCCTGCGCTACTTCAACGCTGCCGGCGCAAGCCTTGACAACGTGATCGGAGAGGACTGGACCTACAGCGCAAACCTCATCCCTGTCGTGATGAAGGCCACGCTCGGTCTCGCTCCCCCTGTCAAGGTGTTCGGGACGGACTACCCCACCCCAGACGGCACCTGTATCCGTGATTACATCCACGTCGAGGATCTCGCAGACGCTCACATCCGGTCGCTTGACCACCTCGCTCAAGGCGGAGCGACAATCGGACTCAATGTCGGCACCGGCGTCGGCAGCAGCGTGCTCGACATCGTCCGGGCTACCGAGCGGATCAGCGGACGCACCGTTCCAATCGAAATGGCGGCCCGACGCGAGGGCGATCCCGTCGAAGTCTTCGCTGACCCGACGCTGGTTCGCGGTGTGCTCGGTTGGGTGCCTCAACATGACCTCGAAACCATCATCGGAACGGCGTGGCGCTGGCACTCGACCCACCCCGAGGGCAACCGTCGGTGACGCTCACTGTCACGGCCGTCGTGGTGGTCCACGGATCGCCAGAGCCGACGGTCCGGGCAAGCGTGCAATCGTTGCTCGACTCGACGGATGTAGACGTGCGAGTGGTGCTCGTCGACAACGCCTCGCCGGACGGCGGTGCAGCGTGTTCGACCTGGGTCGATCACGACCGTGTCACCATCGTACGCAGCTCCCGAAATGATGGGTTTGCGGCAGGAGTCAACCAGGGTCTACTGCATCGGCGGCCCGGTGATCTGGTGTGGCTACTCAACGATGACGCGACCGTCGCGTCGGATTGCATCATCCGTTGCATCGACGTGTTGGCAGCCGAGAGCGGCGTGGCGGCCGTTGCACCACGCGTGATGTTGGCCAGCGAACCTGACCGAATCGACTCGATCGGAGTGGTCATTCGGCCGAACGGCGAGGCCTTCAACGCCCACATCGGGCAACGCTGGACTGGCCAGGTGCTCGACCGAGCCCAAGTCTTCGGAGCGTGTTTCTCGGCAGTGCTCGTTCGCTCGGATGCGTTCGACGTCGGCCAAGTCGG
>JANOQU010000253.1:0-15580 GCA_031422355.1 Actinomycetes bacterium | reverse complement strand
TCGGTACACCTGAACAGGTGAGCGAGAAGATTGCGACCTACATCGGTCTCGGCTGCAGCGGGTTCATACCGTGGTGCGCTGATTACCCGGAAACGGAATCAATGGAGCTTCTGGCGACCAAAGTGATCCCCAACTTCCGCTGAGCGATACACGGTCGTCCGACGTTTCACTCCGGTTCGGGAGCGATCAGTCGGACACTGCAGTCCTAGATGTAGCTGCGGAAGATGATCTCAGCGACACAGGCCGGCTTGGCGGTACCTTCGACTTCGAACGTGAACTCCATCGTCGATTGAGCCCCGCCGGCGATCTCGTCGACAGCGAGCAGTTTGACGCCGAGGCGAAGATTGGCGCCAACCGGCACGGGTGACATGAAGCGGACCTTGTTGGCGCCATAGTTGACACCCATCGAGAAGCCGGTGAATGTGACTACTTTCGGGTACAGCACCGGTCCGAGCGACAATGTGAGGTAGCCGTGGGCGATTGGGCCGCCGAACGGGCTTTCCCGCTTGGCTCGTTCCGGATCGACATGGATCCACTGATGGTCGCCAGTCGCATCAGCAAACAGATTGACCCGCTCCTGGGTCACCTCGATGTAATCGCTGTATCCGAGGTGTTCGCCGATGAGAGCCTTCATTCCGTCGATGCCGTCGATCACTTGTGCTGCCATGTGCCAAGTGTTGCACGCCAGATGAGCGTGAGGTCCAGTCGCGTGCTAGGAACGGGCATATGCCCGACTTCCTCACGCTCTACGCGCAGATCCAACCGGACAAGGCCGCCGTCATCGATGACCGACCCGACGGCACGATGATCACGCTTTCCTTCGCCGAACTCAACGAGCGAACTAATCGCCTGGCGAACGTTCTGATCGACCTTGGCGCGAAGCCGGGCGACACCAAAGTGGTCTGGTGCGGCCAGAATTCGATCGGGCTGGTGACGATGGTGAATGCGGCGCGAAAGCTGGGCGTCACGGCGGTCCCGTTGAACTATCGGTTGAGCGACGACGAAGCTGCCTACGTCACAGATCACTGTGATGCAACGATCGTGTACGTCGATGCGGAGTTCGCCCCGATGTTCGAACGGATCCGCGAACAGATTCCCCAGGTTCGACATATCCTCGTCTTCGACGGTGATGCGCCAGGGAACACCCACAACGTCGACGCGTTGATGGCCAGTGCGAGTCCAGATGAGCCGCACATTCCGGAATCCACAGAGGCCGGCGCGACGATGATCTACACCAGCGGCACCACGGGCAAGCCCAAAGGTGCCCTACGTCGAGGAACTGCTGGCGCCGAGCAGGCGGCGGCTCTGATTGCCCTCGTCGGCTATGCGCCGGACGACGTCTATCTGCCGACCGGTCCGCTGTATCACTCCGGTCCCGGAGGGTTCATGGGCGTCGCCCAGGCACTGGGTCAGACCGTCATTCTGCAGCGCAAGTTCAATCCGACCGATTGGCTTCGAATCGTCGATCGACACCGGGTGACATCCACGTTCAGCGCGCCGACACCGATCCGGATGATTTGCTCGCTACCGGCCGACGTGAAGGCCAAATACGACACCTCATCGATGAGGAAGATGATTGCGAATGCGGCCCCGTGGAGTTTCGCACTCAAGCAGATGTATCTCGCCGACTTTCCGGACGACTCCCTGTACGAGGTCTACGGCAGCACGGAACTCGGCGTCAATTGCGTTCTCGAACCACAGGATCAGGTTCGCAAGCCGGGTTCCTGCGGAAAGCCCGCACCGCTCGTCGACGTCAAGTTGTTCGACGACGACGGCAACGAGATCACCGGAATCGGTCCCGACAATCCAGGCGAACTGTTCGTCAAGAGCCCGAGCGTCTTTGCTGACTATTACAAGCAGCACGACAAGTTCGAGGCTGATCAGAAGCACGGTTATCAGACCGTTGGCGATATCGCCTATCGCGACGATGAGGGCTACCTGTACATCTGCGACCGGAAGAAGGACATGATCATCTCGGGCGGAATGAACATCTATCCGGCCGAGATCGAGGCCGCTCTCGAAGCCCACGTCGACATTTATGAGGCCGCTGTCTTCGGCATTCCGAGCGACGAGTGGGGCGAGACCGTGCACGCCGTCGTCGTGCAGCGCGAGGGTGCTGGACTGACCGACGAGGACGTGACGGCCCACGCTCGCGAGAAATTGGCCAGTTACAAGGTTCCACGATCGATCACCTGGTCAGATGAATTGCCCAAGACCGGCAGTGGCAAGATCCTCAAGCGTGAACTGCGTGCCCCGTTCTGGGCGGGGCGAGACAGCATGGTCTAGGCCGTCTCGGCACGGGCGCCAGATACGGTTGCCCGATGAGATCTGGCTTTATCACCTTCGTCGGTCGACCGAACGTCGGCAAGAGCACATTGCTCAACGCCGTCTGTGGTCAGAAGGTGAGCATCGTCAGTGACAAGCCTCAGACCACGCGCAAGCGTGTCCGCGGAATCGTCAACCTGCCCGATGCCCAGTTGGTGTTCGTCGACACGCCCGGGCTCCACAAGCCGGTCACTGCTCTCGGCAAGCGCGTCAACGCAACTGCGCTCGAGTCCGCAGAGGATGTCGATGTCGTGTGCCTCGTCATCGACGCGACGATGCCATTTGGTTCAGGTGACCAATGGGTCGCTTCAAGGATCGACATCACCAAGGCGGTGATTGTCGTCAACAAGGTCGATGCGGCATCCAAGCAGGCCGTACTCAAGCAACTGATCAGGTCGAGCGGACTGGAAGCGTCGGCCTACTTTCCTGTGTCAGCCAAGACTGGCGAAGGCGTGCCAGAGCTGCTCGCCCATCTCGCCGCACTGATGCCAGAAGGCCCACAGTTCTTTCCGGACGGTGAGGTCAGCGACATCCCAGAAGAGGAATGGGTTGCGGAACTGGTCCGTGAGCAACTGCTCGCGATCTTCGAAGACGAGATGCCCTATTCGATCGCGACCAGGATCAGCGAATGGGAATGGCCGCGAGTTCGTTGCGAGATCATCGTCGAACGCGAGAGTCAGAAGGGGATGGTCATTGGCAAGCACGGCGCCATCCTGAAAGAGGTCGGCCAGCGAGCGAGAGCCCAAATGCCAAAGGGCGCTTACCTCGAACTCTTCGTCAAGGTCGACAAGGACTGGCAGCGTCGCCCTGACCGGATCCAACGGCTCGGCTACTAGTCCTGCCCGCAGAAATGGGTTGAATGATGGGCCGGGAAGCCGGCTGCGTTGGCCTTCCCGCCCTGTGGACGTATAACCACCGGGCGGTTATACTGGGCGGTATGGATATAGCCGACCGACTGCGCCGCACGAGACAGAACGCTGAACTCACCCAAGCCGAACTCGCAGCGCTCATCGGCACCCGACAACCGCTCATCGCCGCCTACGAAACCGGCGCCAAACGCCCGTCGGCCGACATGGTCATCCGACTGCTCGACACAATGAACATCCTCCCCTCCGCCGCCCTCGACCTCCACCGCACCGAAGTCCGAACAGCCCTCACGCGACGGTTCGGACAGGCGGCGCAACCCCGCACGTTCGGATCCGTCGCACGCCGCTCTGACACGTTGACCAGCGATCTCGACATCCTCATCGTCGCACCCGAGACCACCACACTGGTCGACCTCGAACTCGCCGAAGACGAAATCGAAGCAATCGTCGGCGTCGACACCGACATCATCACCGTCGGCGGACTTGACCCGATCCGGCACGCCGCCGTCCTCGCAGACTCTATTCCACTTTGACGAACGGCAAAACCGGCGGAGGACGCGGCACCAACCAACACCGAATCCGTGGCGTCGCCACACCGAACACCCAGCAACGCCGCAGCGGACGGGAACCCGCCAACGAGCTGACGCTCGCCGACATCATCGGTGCGCCGCCCGCCACGAACGAGACCGAAAGCGAAGAGTCAGAGATACGGCATCGTCTGTGGCAGATCGGTGACTCCGCCGAGCTGTGTGCTGAAATCGTCGCCCAAGCCGTCACAGTCGGAACGTTCAACGACAGCCGTGTACACCTGGCGGCAGCGATGCAGGCGATCGCCAACATCGGTGAAGCGGTCCGACACCTCCCCGACAACTTTAAGGCGGCACGCCCCGACATTCCGTGGACTGCGATCCGGGGGCTCCGTAACCGGGTCTCCCACGGATATGACACCGTCGACGTCGACATCCTGTGGCGGACAATCACCACCAGCGTCCCCGAACTAGCAGAACAACTCGCTGCCAGCTGAACGGACTCTGAACTCCCTACGTTCATCGAACTTCGGCGGGGCAGCACTAGCGATCACGTTCCAACAGAATGTCGATTTCGCGGCCCTCGCGGCTTCGCCAGTGATACATCCTCGCCCCCGAGTTGAGCGTCGTTAGCGAGATCCGTTGCCTTCAGTTCGGATGCGGTGCGAGCGGCGGCGAGACGGAGGACCTTGGCGAAGTCGACGCGCTGGGTCATACGCGAAAGCTCGGTGATGTCGCGCTGGCTGATCGCGCGGACGTAATCGTCGAAGAACGCTTGTCGAGCTCTTTGGTTGGTTAACAGGACGGCTTCGGGAAAGCCACCACGGACAACACGCTCGGCGATGTCCGAGCGTCTCGCCCCGGCCAGCGAGTCGTGGGTCACCGCATCGAGTCCTTGAAAGAGTAGATCGACGAAGGCGTCGCCTCGGCTGAGTCGTTCGATCTCGCCTTGGGCCAGGGGCCAAAGGTCGACGAATGGGGCGCGCCCGGCAAGCGACTCCGACAGCCGAGGTTCAGTGAGAAAGCGCGTCGAGCCGGCGAGTACGAACTGGCCACGAGCAGGATCGTTGTCGACCGCCTCTCACCGATGAAGGTTCGCGCTGGTCAGGTGCGCCGCGCCGACATCACCTGGGCCATGAAATGTCTAGCCGACGCTCGTCGCTGGGAGCGTGGTGGGCTCTTCGACTGGTAACGACACGGTCGTTGACGCAACGGTCGTGGTGGTCGGTGTGGTTGTTGTCGTTGTCGTCGTGGTGGTCGCTGGCGGATTCCCACTGAGCAGGACCTCGTAGTCCTCTTCATACAACACTTGCCCGACGTTGCTCAGTGATCCGTCACTGAGCAATACCTCGATTGGCTCGCCGTCTTGGGTGAACGTCACCTGCGAGATGCCACCGAGTTGGGTGAGCGTCAGAACGATCTGAGCGACCGCAAGTAATTGGTCGATCGGATTCTGCTCATTCGCGGTGAAGAAGTCCGGCGGTAGATCTACCGAGATCTCGCCCCGACGTTCCGAGGTCGAGATCAGCGATTGACTCGGGATCGCCGTTCGCAATCCGGCAGCGGCCTCGCCGGTCGGGCCCGCTTGAAGCACCTCCATCACCTGGGCAACCGACACTCCCCGAGCGAGTAGAACGTCGATGCCGAACAGTTGCTCGCGTCCGGCGATGAAGAACAGGCGGACGAACTCGTTGGCGATGGTGGTGGGTGGCGGCTCGATCGATGTCGTCGTGCTGGCTGGCTCGATCGTGGTGGTGGTGCTGGGGAGTGTGGTCGTCGTCGTGCTGGTGGTGGCTGTGAGCACGTCGGGGATATCGCGTTCAATCGGCGTGAAGCCGCCGGACTTCGGCGCACCGCACGCAACGGCGAGCACTGCGAGCGTCGTCAGGAGCGCCAGGATCCGAGTTCGCATCAGACATCTCCTGGGTGTCGATTGGACGGGAAGCTGACCACGAATCGCGCCCCGCCGCCCGCTGTGTCCTCGACCCACGCTTCGCCACCCATCGCATGGGCGTGCTCGGCGACCAGCGCCAGACCGAGGCCGGTGCCGACCCGGTGACGTGCTGCCGTACCGCGCGCGAAACGCTCGAAGATGCGCTGTCGTTCGCCGCGGGCGACTCCCGGTCCAGCGTCCTCCACGATCAGCAGCAATGCCGAGCGCTTGTCGGTTTCGATCACGATGCGAGTTGGACCGCCTCCGTGGTTGCGGGCGTTGTCGAGCAAGTTGACGACGATTCGCTCCAGTCGCAATTTGTCCATCCACAGGTTTCGTGTTGCCGACGGATGCACTTCGATCGGCACGTCACCAAAGCCGTAGCGCTGGGCGATTCGAGGAACGATGTCGTCGAGTCGTAGCTCCTCGCGGTTGACGTCTGTCAGGCCGGCATCGAGGCGGGAGAGTTCGAGCAGGTCGACGACCATCTGGTCGAATCTGCGGACCTGGGTCACAACAACGTCCAAGGCCTGCTGGGTTCGGTCAGGCAAATCTGCCCGGCGGGCATCGAGCACCTCCACCGCCGCGCTGAGAGCGGTGATGGGCGAGCGCAGTTCGTGGCTGACATCGGAGGCGAATTGGGCCTCGCGCTCGATCCGGGTCTGCATCGTGTCGGCCATGTCGTTGAACGACTGGGCCAGCCGGTTGAGTTCGGGGTCGCTCTCTGGCAGCAGGCGGGTGTGGAGACCACCTGACGCAATACCGCCTGCTGCAGCGGCGACGCGACTGACCGGTTTCAGCAATCGGCGGCTGACCCACCAGCCCAACGCCCCGGCCAGAATCGTGATTGCAACAGACGCAATGATCAGCGCAGTCCCGATCAGCCGGATCAGGTTGTCGGTCGTCTCGACCGGGAACGCTTCGAAGTACTGGGCGTTGGTGGCCGGGATGTCGACGCCCACGGCAATGAACGGCTTGCCTCCGATCGAGAAACGTTGTTGTCCCGTTTGATGGTCCTTGACGTTGGCCACCAGTTCTGGCGGAAATGAGCCGGAGTTCCGCGACACGTTCTTCGGATATTCCCGATCATCGACGAAGAGCAGCGCAAAGCCCTTCTCGTCGGTTCTGACGCCGCGAATGAAGTCGGCGATGTCACGGTCGGTCTCACGGAAGCGCAGCGCGGAGAGTGCAGCAGACGCGTTCGCGAACGTCTGCACCCGCGCCACCGAGGACCGCTGGTCGAGCAGATACGTTCGAACCGTTGTGTAGGTGAGAATCGTGAGCGCCGTCGAGGTTGTCATCGCGGTCAGCCCGAGGAACAGGGTGAACCGAGTTCGCAGGCTGAGAGCGCGGTTCAATGTGTTCGGACGAGCCACGCGCTCAGTGTTGCCGATTTTGCACCCCGCTGTCAGCTCGACGCAGCAGCTGCGCAGCGTCGAACGCTACGCAGCTGCCGCGAGAATCTGTAGGGCCTGAGCGAGGTTGTGTAGCACCGGTGCCAGCGAGTCCAGGTCGGCGAGCACGAGATTTGCTCGCACGTCGATCGATTCGCTGACCAGGATCAGGCGGATCCCTTGCGTGGTCGCGTCGAGTGCCATGTCTCGTAAGCAGCCCAGGCTCTTGGCCGAGAGCGTCGTCATCGCATCGAGTTCGATGATCAAGCTGTATCCGGTCGGCACGTCGCGCATTGCCTGCGTCATCGTGTCAATGTGCTCACAACTCGTGAGCAGACCCGAGACCGTCAGAATCATCGCGCCGTACTGTCGGTCCACTCGAGTGCACAGCAGCGGTGCAATCATGCGGTCACCTCCTCGCTGACGTGACGATCCGGATTGTTGGTCTTGCCTTGATCCGGCGGAAGGATCTCGGCGAAAGGATCTCGCTGCCGGTGAGGCACCAGGGGGAGGAAGGTACCTCACCGAAGCAGCGTGAACACGGGTCATGATGGTGCAGCTTTGTGACGGGGAATCGCCCGATGTGTGCGATTTCTGTAACAGATACAAACAACCTGGTCGCGAACGGGGAGGATGTGCGACGTGCAATCGCTGCTGTTCGTCGAAGACGATGATTCGATCCGCCTCGCCTTGCGATTGGCGTTAGAAGATGAGGGATATGAGGTTCGGGAGGCACCAGACGGCAAAGCGGGCCTCGACGCCTTCAACGAACGCGAGCCAGATCTCGTGCTGCTCGACCTGCGCCTGCCCGACATGTCGGGATTCGAGGTCTGTCGAACGATCCGCGCGAAGAGCATCGTTCCGATCATCATCGTCACGGCCCAAACCGACACCTACGACCTGGTCGTCGGCCTGGAAGCGGGCGCCGACGATTACGTGACGAAGCCAGTTGTGCCCAAGGAACTCGCCGCTCGGATTCGAGCACAGCTGCGCCGTGTGCAACTTCACGAGATGCCCGCCAGCGGCACTCGACCGAGCAGGTTCGGCGATGTCGAAGTCCGTCACGAGCAGGGAATCGTTCTCAAACGTGACCTTGAATTGAGTCTGACAAAGACCGAGTTCAGGCTGATGTGCGAGTTCGCCGAACACGCTGGCGCCGTACTCTCTCGTGATCAGTTGCTCGAACGCGTCTGGGGCTATGAATATCTGGGCGACAGTCGATTGGTCGATGCACACGTCCGCCGGCTGCGGCTCAAGATCGAGGACCACCCCGACGACCCAAAGTTGCTCGTCACCGTTCGCGGATTGGGCTATCGGCTGCTGTCGTAGCCTCTCCGAGCGTTCCGTCATTGCCCGTTGGCAGAACACGGCTCAGTAGGTACTCGCCAAGGCCCTTGGCTTGCGGATCGAAGACGGTGTTGCTGGCCACCCCCCGGCCGAGATAACCCACGATCACAAAGTTGATCGCCCTGATGCTTGGGAATTCGAATCGTTGTACGACCAGACCGTGGGCCTCGGGGATCAGCAATTGGATCATGTCAGCGTCGAGGTGACGGACGAGCCAGGCGTAGCCAGCGTTGTCGCGAGCCCAGATGCCGACGTTGGCGTTGCCGCCCTTGTCGCCGGATCTGGCGCCGAAGAGGCTGCCGAGCGGCTCTGTGGGGCCAGGGCCGACGGGGACAACTGAGGCGTCGGTGAGCCCAGGGACGATGAGGATGCGCGGGTGGGCATGCGGAGCCGAGTCGATGTCGATTCGATGTCCGGAGGACAGAACGACCTGCTGGTGAATTTCCTCATTCGCAACCAGTGCGGGCCAGAAGTCGCCGATCGATTGCGCAGCGCCGGGCGATGTCGTAGTGAAGAAGCCCGGATACGTGGCGAGGGCCAATTCGACGGCAGCCGACGAGAATGCGCGCCCGACGAGCCGTTCGTCGCTGGATCGGACGCTGATGTGCAGCCGGCCCGATGATTGCTCGTGGGTCGTCGCGTTCGATGGCGCCGACACGAACCGCACATCGACCTCATCGAACACGTCTTGGCCACCGAGTCGTTGGAATAACGCCTCGTTGACCAAATCGGCCTTTTCTTGCTGGTGCAGTCCGGTCAGCACGAAGCTCACCCGGTTGCGGTATCCGCCGTCGATGTTGATGCACACCTTTGTCGAGGGTGGAGCCGGTTCGCCGCGAACGCCACTGATCGCGATTCGGTCGGGGCCGTGAGCGGTCAACTGGACTGTGTCGAAGCGAGCCACGACATCCGGGTTGGCATAGCGAGGGCCGCCGATTTCGTAGACCAGTTGAGCCGTGACGGTGTCCACCGTGACGGCCCCACCAGTACCCGGATGTTTGGTGATCACGCTGCTTCCGTCGCTGCCGACTTCGGCGATCGGGAATCCCAACGGTCGGGCGCGGTCGGCCAGATCGGCGAAGAACGAGAAGTTGCCGCCAGTGACCTGGGCTCCGCATTCGATGACGTGGCCAGCAGTCACGGCTCCGGCGAGCGCATCCCAATCGTCACGTTTCCAATCCCACCACCAGGCGGCCGGTCCGACGACGAGGGCAGCGTCGGTCACTCGCGGACAGACGACCACCTGAGCGCCGGCCGTCAATGCAGCCGCGATGCCCCAGCCGCCGAGATATGCGTTTGCCGTGATGGGCGACGCTTCCAACGGCTGGCCCGTATCGGTGTGGTCGAGTTGTGGCCGAAGGCGGTCGATTTCACCGAGCAGGTCGTCGCCCTCGATGTGGGCGACGTCGACCTGCAGGCCGAGCCGCCCGGCGACGAGACGAACGGCGTCGGCGCAACCGGCCGGATTCAAGCCGCCAGCGTTCGTGACGATTCGGATTCCTCGCTCGATGCAGGCCCCCAGGACGTCTTCGACCTGGCGAACGAAGGTGGTCGCAAATCCGGTAGCCGGGTCACGTCGGCGGGCCTTGTGGAGAATCAGCATCGTCAATTCGGCTAGATAGTCGCCGGTCAAGACGTCGATCGGACCTTGCTCGACCATCTCTTGGGCAGCACTCAGTCGGTCGCCGTAGAAGCCGCTGCAGTTCGCGATCCGAATGGGCCGAATTCCGAGGTCTGTCGGCGCCGCCATCATCGATCGCTCACCCACGCGGGCGGACGCTTGTCGAGGAATGACCGCATCCCTTCGGCTCCCTCGGCTGACTCGAACAGGGACTCCGAGAGTCGCTGCATGCGGGGCAATGCCGTGTTCATTGCTTCGCCTGGCACGGTCTGAAGAATCTGTTTGGTCGCGGCGAGGGCATGGGGTCCGGCGAGGAGCAAGGCTGCGCAAAGCGCCTGAACCTGGGCCTCGACGCCGGCCACGTCGTCAGCTACGTGGCTCACGAGGCCCATCCCGAGAGCGGTCGCTGCGTCGAATACATCGCCGGTCAGAAACGGTGCGGCAATCCGTGACGCGGCGCAACGGCGGAGGATCGGTACAGAGATCAGCGCCGGAGCGACTCCGAGGCGAACCTCGGTAAACGCGAAGTTGGCCGTTGACGGCACGACGACCAGATCGCACGAGGCCATCAGTCCGATACCACCAGCGCGAACGAAACCCTTCACGGCGGCGATCGATATTTGATTGGACTCCATCAGTCGCCGGAAGGCCGATGCCATCAGAGTCGAATCAACCGGGCCGGAGAGTCGTTCCTTCAAATCTGCACCGGCGCAGAATGTGTTGCCGGTGTGGGTCACGACGACGGCGCGCACGTCGTCGCGCTCTGCTCGGTCGAGCGCGAGATGCAGTTCGTTGACGAGTTGCTTCGACAACGCATTGCGGTTGGAGGGGGAGTCGAGGGTGATCGTTGCGATCTCATCGGCGACGACGCAAGTGACGGCCATCTCGTCACCGTAGCAATCAGTGCCTGGAGCAATCAGTGGCTGGTTGGATCAGAAGTGATCTCGCGAAGAAAGGCCTCGACCTCGGCTCGCTCGCGGGTGCGCTTCATCGGCGGCAACGCCTTGACAATGTCCCAGCGGTAGTTCGCCTTGCCAAGTCGCGAATCCATGACGGCGACGACGCCGCGGTCAGTGGCATTACGGATCAGTCGACCAGTTGCCTGGGCAAGCAAGGTCGCAGCCCGAGGTACGTCGATCTGGACGAACGCCTGACTTCCGAGCAACTCGCGACGGGCGGACAGCAGCGGGTCGTCCGGGCGGGGGAACGGCAACCGATCGATCGTGACCAGCGACAGGGTTCGACCGGGAATGTCGACGCCTTGAAAGAAGCCCGACGTTGCGAAGAGGCAGGTGCTCTCGTCGTCGCTGAAGGCTTTCACGAGCGCCGTCTTGGGCAATTCGCGTTGGGTGAGGATTCGGTTCGGGATCCGCCCCTTCAGCGCCGTGGCTGCGGCATCCATCGCCTTGTAGCTGGTGAACAGTGCCAGCGTTCGGCCGCCAGCGGCTTTGATCAGCGCCGTGAGTTCGTCGTGGACCCCGGCAGCGAATTGCGGCGAACGCGGGTCGGGTAGATGGAGCGCGCAGTAAAGCAATGCATTGTGCTCGTAGTCGAACGGGCTGCCGACATCGAGTACGTCGACCTTGTCGGATGGGAGACCCACTCGTTGAACGAGCGAGGCAGGGATCGTGGCGCTGGTCAGAACTGCGGTGTGCTCGTTCCAAATACCGGTCCGCAGCGTCGGTCCGACGTCGAGGGGTGCGATCTCGATCCGAGGGTTGTCTGGACCACCCGACACGAACGTGACATATCCTTCGCCAGCCGAGACGGCACGGTCGATGTCGTCGATCAGCCGAGTGGCTTGAGTCTGGGCCCGAAGTTTGCGCTGCTTTGCGTCCTCGACGCTGGTGTCGATCGAACGAAGCGCTGCTTGAGCATCGTCGATGTGCTGGCGGCCGAGGATCAAGGACTCGTTGATCAAGTCTGGTAGGGGATGCGGTAATCGCTGGCCGAGCAGCGCCGAGATCGAGTCCCGAAGCAGAGTCCCCGAGTCGATCACCGATGCGATCAGAGCCGGGTCGTCGAGAATCCGTTTGAGTGTGATGCCCAGGCTGACGAATCGTCCGCTACCGATCGCAACACCGACTGTGTCACTCATGATGTCTTCCAACGAGTGCGCCTCGTCAACCACGACCACGTCGTGCTCTGGAAGCAAAACCCCGCCGCTGGCCACGTGAAGGCCGTACAGGTAGGTGTTGACGACGATGACATCGGCCGTCGCGGCTCGTTTGCGCGCACCCTCGGCGAAGCACGGGTCACCCATTGGGCACCGTGTCGCCCCTGGGCACTCATCGCTGCTGACAGTGACCGACTGCCAGGCTCTGTCAGACGGCATCCAATCCAATTCGGCCTGATCGCCGGTACCCGTTGTGCCTGCCCACTCGGCCAGCCGTTTGATCTCGAGCCGGACCGTCGGTGCCATCTCGTTCAACTCCAACTGGCCGGCGTCGGCTTGCTGAACCTCGCGAACCCGCTGGAGGCAGATGTAGTTGCTGCGCCCCTTGAGAATCGCCCATTCGAACGGCTTCGGCAGGTGTTCGGCGAGAAACGGTAGGTCCTTGCTCGCCAGTTGATCTTGTAGGGCCTTGGTGGCGGTCGTGACGACGACTCGTTTGCCAGCCATCACAGCTGGCACCAGGTAGCCCAACGACTTACCGGTCCCGGTCCCGGCGGCGACGACAAGGTGTCGTCCCGTTCGCAATGAACTCGCCACCGCTTCGGCCATTTGTAACTGCCCGGACCGTTGCTCAGCGGCCGGGAGCGCAGCGGTGACCTTCGCCAGGGCGGCTTTCACATCGTCGGTTGGCATTGTGGGTCGTCGTTCAGCGGAGCAGTGCGAGCGCGTTGTCCAGCTCGTCTGCGTCGAAATCTGGCCAGGCTTTTTCGGTGAAGTACACCGTGGTGCCGGCGATCTGCCAGAGCAGAAAGTTGGAGATCCGTCTTTCGCCGGAGGTGCGCACGAGCACGTCCACCGCCGGCAGATCAGGCAGGTACAGTCGTCGCTCGAGGGTTTCGGCGTTGATTGGTTCGTGGCGCGAGGAAATCAGGGATTGGGCGGCACTCGCCAATTCTTTGCGGCTGCCGTAGTCGAACGCGATGGTCAGGGTCATGCCGGTGTTGCCCGCTGTGTCGGCAATGGCCTTGCGAATTGCCCGCTGCACGTATTTGGGGGTGCGAGCATCTGGTGTGTCGAAGGGTCGACCGATCCACTGAATCCGGACGTTCAGATCGTTGAGTTCCTTGACCCGGCCGAACAACTTCTCATGGAGGCCAAGAATGTGACGGACCTCGGTTCGGGGCCGAACCCAGTTCTCGGTACTGAATCCAAATGCGGTCAACCAGCCGACGTTTCGGGCGACCGCCGACCTGACGACGGCGGCCAGGTTCTCCTCACCGGCGGTGTGGCCCTCAGTCCGCGGTAAGCCGCGAGCCTTCGCCCACCGGCCGTTGCCATCCATGATGCACGCAACGTGGGGGCCAAAGACTTGGCGAGAGAATTGGGCAGACGGCGACACGAGGAACGTACGGTAGTCGCCGGTGGAGAGGACATCGGTGTCCCACGTGGGAGAATCGACTCGTGGCTCGCAAGCGTTCGGCAAAGACGGTGGTGGAGCACGACATTCAACTCCGACACGTTCTTGTCGTCGGCGGCACATTGGCCGAGTGGGATTCACTGGGACCGGAACTGTGGGCGAACCGTCGTCATGAACTGGCCAAAGTTGTCGCTCATGCCGGGGCAATGTGGTTGACACTGCGTCCTTACTGCGCTGGTGCACCGGTTTCAGCAAGATCCGACGGCTTTGCGGCCACGCGCCTCGTCGACGTTCGCGAGGGCTGCACCGTCATCGTCGACCCGGCCGCCGACGGTCGCCTACGATTGCTGGACGCAATCGAAGCCCTGCGTGATTCGCACGTCGAAGCCGTCGACGAAACGGCTCTGACCGACGTCTTGATGTCGCCGGCGCCAGCTGAACCGGACCTCACCATTGTGCTCGGCCCGGCCACCAGACTGCCGCCGTCGTTGGTTTGGGAGCTTGCCTATAGCGAGATCGTCTTCATCGACACTGCGTGGGACGACCTCGCTGCGGGCCACGTCGAGCACGCGATGGACGAGTTCTCCCGCCGTCATCGACGTTTTGGCGGAATCGAATGAGCTCACGGCTGTACCGCGATATCGGCGTGGTCCTTCGGACGTACAAGTTGGCAGAGTCGGACCGGATCATCGTTGTGATGACAGAAGGTCACGGCAAGGTCCGCGCCGTCGCCAAGGGGGTTCGCAAAACGCACTCCAAGTTTGGTGCCCGGCTTGAACCAATGAGCCACGTTCGGTTGATGCTGCACGAGGGGCGCGAGTTGGACATCGTCAATCAAGCGGAATCGGTCGATTCGTTGGCGCCGATGGTGGCCGACCTCGACCATATGACCCGAGGTCTCGCAGTGCTGGAGGCCGTCGACCAAATGTCGCTCGATCGAGAGCCGAACCCGCAGCTTTATCGAATGCTTGTCGGCGTTCTACGCACGATCGCGGTCAGCCATTCGCCGCTGGTGGTGCCAGCATTCTTCTGGAAGTTGTTGACATTGGAAGGCGTCAGACCCGAACTCGAAGCATGCGTTCGATGTGGCGAGACGGAACCACTCGTGTCGTTCGATATGAATCACGGCGGCGTGCTCTGCCGGACGTGTCGGTCGGGGGCGCCCCTCGGTGCGGATGCGCTGGCGTTGATGAGGATGATCCTCGGCGGCCAGATGAACGCCGCGTTGACGATGCCGATCTCTCATGCGACTCATGAGGTCGCCAACCACGCAACGCGAGCAATCGAACATCACATCGAACGACGGCTGAAGTCGGTCGCCGTATTCGAGCGCCATTGATCCAACGAGATCCCTTAGCCTGTCCTGATGCCGGCAACCGAGCTCGATCAGATCGTCAATCTTTGTAAACGTCGCGGGTTCGTCTACCCGTCGGCGGAGATCTACGGCGGTTTCCGGTCCAGCTACGACTACGGCCCGCTCGGGTCATTGATGCTGCGCAATGTGAAAGATGCTTGGGTCCGCTCGATGGTGCAGCAACGCGACGACGTCGTCTTGATCGATGCATCGATTCTTTCGCCACCACAGGTTTGGGAGGCCAGCGGCCACCTGTCCAATTTCACTGACCCACTGGTGGACTGCACGAAGTGCAAGCAGCGATTCCGGGAGGACCATCTCGAGGATCCGGTCACCTGCCCGAACTGCGGGTCGAAGAATGCGTTCACGGCAGCCCGCGCGTTCAACCTGATGTTCAAGACCTTCGCCGGCCCGATCGAAGGTGCGGGGGCTGAGGTGTACCTGCGGCCAGAGACCGCCCAAGGAATGTTCCTCAACTTTGCCAACGTCCTTCAGACAAGCCGTCGGAAGCCGCCATTCGGAATCGCCCAGGTCGGCAAGAGCTTCCGCAATGAGATCACGCCTGGCAACTTCATCTTCAGGACCCGCGAATTCGAGCAGATGGAGATGGAGTTCTTCGTTCCGCCGGCCGATGGGCCGAAGTGGTACGAGTACTGGTGCGCAGAGCGCCTCAACTGGTA
>JANOQU010000252.1:0-4084 GCA_031422355.1 Actinomycetes bacterium | reverse complement strand
CACCCGCCTGGCCCACCTGCTGGTCGACTCACACTGACTCCCACAGGGCCGCCGGAACAGCACGTCACAATGCGGCAACGTGCTGAGGTGGCGGCGGTCCCACATATCGGGCGCTCGGTCGGATGATCTTGTTGTCAGCAGCCTGTTCCAGCACGTTGGCGCACCAACCGATCACCCGACTGGAGGCAAACGTCGGGGTGAACATCGACCGAGGTACGCCGCACAACTCCATCACGACCCCCGCATAGAACTCGACATTCGTGTGCAACTCGCGGCCCGGCTTCAACTCGCCGAGCAGGCCGAGCACGCTCGATTCCACCTCTTCAGCGAAGGCAACGAAACTGCGGGTCGGTCCGTCGACGGCGAGACGTCGGGCCACGCCGCGCAGCATCGTCGAACGTGGGTCGTCGGTCTTGTAAACCGGATGACCGAATCCCATGATCTTGTCACCGGCGATGATCATCGGCCGCACGACTTCGTCGATTCGGTCCGGCGAACCGATTTCATCCAGGAGTGCGAGAGCCCGACTCGGCGCTCCCCCGTGAAGCGGGCCGCTGAGCGCGCCGATCGCTGCGGTCATGCACGCGCCGAGATCCGCACCGGTGGAGGCAACGACGCGCGCCGTGAAGGTCGAGGCGTTGAATCCGTGGTCGATGGTCGAGATCAGATAGTGCTCGATCGCTTCGGCGTGTTGTGGCGGCGGTACCTCGCCCGTGAGCATCCAGAGGTAATTCGAGGCGTAGCCGAGATCATCCCGTGGTTCGACCGGTTGTTGCCCGTGGCGAAGTCGGTGCAATGCGCAGAGCAACGTCGGCGTGACAGCACACAGGAACAGCGCATCGCGACGGCGCTCGGCGGCGTCGATGTCGATGTTGGGTCGCATCCCCCGGTCTGCCGCTGCCAACGACAGCGCCGTCCGCAATCCCTCCAACGGTTCGCTCGCTCGGGCAATCGACGCCAGGACCGCACCGACGTTTGCCGGGACCTGGCGAAGGTCACGAACGTCGTCGATGAAGGCGGAACGCTGTTCCACAGTTGTCGGCAGGACACCGTCGATCATCAGACGCCACACGTCTTCCAGAGGACGACGCTCGGCAAGATCGATCGCCGAGTATTGACGGTAGTGATAGAAGCCCTCGGCGCCACGCACGTCGCCGACCTCTGAGTCCGCAACGACCACGCCCTTCAGGCCTCGGGGGACATCACTCGGGCCGATCTGGGCGACACGCATCAGGTCGCGTAGGGATACGACACCGAGCAGTTCACCCGCCGCGGTGACGGGCATGTGGCGATAGCCCCGCTCACGCATCGTCGCGAGTGCCTCCTGCAGCGTTGCCGATCGATCGATCGCATCGGCTGGGAAGGTCATCACATCGCCGATCGGCGTCGACGAAGCGACACCGGCCACGCCGAGGCGCAGAACGTCGCGTTCGGTCACGATGCCCACCAGGTCCGGGCCTTTGACAACGAGGACGGATCCGACCCGCCGGTCGTGCATCCGCCGGGCCACGTCACCGAACGATTCGTCGACAGACGCGGTGACGGGTGGAGAGGTCATGATCGAATCGATGGTGCTCATCGATCAAATGTCCGCCACCCAGGTTCCATCGTCAACGTTGATTATCGTCCACGGTTCGGAGCTACCCTTCCCGAATGGGGATGCTGACAGTCCGCGATGCTGCCAAGCGGATGGGCGTCAAGGTCGAGACGCTGTACGCGTATGTCAGTCGTGGTCTGATCGAGAGCCACCCCGGCGTCGATGGCCGAACGACGCTCTTCGATGAACGAGCAGTCGAAACGCTCGCCCGTCGCGGCCGACCTCGCCAGAGCAGCCGCAGCACCTCGCTGAACATGCTGATCGAGACGAGCATCACCTCCTTGTCGACGCAGGGCCTTCGGTACAGAGGACTCCTCGCACACGAACTGACGACGTCTCATACGTTCGAAGACGTCGCACTGCTGCTGTGGACGGGCGACCTCGGCAACCGAGTCCACGGCTGGTCAGGCACAAACCTGACGCCGCTCGCCGAGCCAGCAGACCTCCACGATGCCATCCGGATCAGCGCAGCCCGCGTTGCGTCGTGCAACAACCGGACCGGATCATCCGGCGATCCGCTCGCTCACCCAGGGCGCGACGAGATCGTCAATGCCGGGAGACAGTTGATTGCAACGATCACTGGTTCGTTGCCGGTCGTCGGCGACGGTCGGACTCCCCGCCTCGTCCTTCCCGACGGTTCGCCACCCATTCGGGCCACGATTGCCGGACAACTGTGGAGCCGTCTCTCACCACAACGCCCCGCACCCGGAATGTTGGCGGTGCTCAATGCAGCGATGATCTTGATGGCGGATCACGAACTCGCTGCGTCGACGTTGGCTGTCAGAGTCGCGGCGTCCACCAGAGCGGACCCGGCGGCCGTGGTGAGTACCGGTCTCGGCGTTCTGAGCGGCTCTCTGCACGGCCGAGCAAGCCGCCTCGCCCGCCACCTGATCGACGATGCGTTGATGGTCGGGCCGATCCGGGCGACCACCAATGCGCTGGCCGGCGGCGCCCGGATTGCAGGCTTCGGACATTCGGTTTACGTCGAGGCGGATCCAAGAGCAGTGGTTCTGCTCGATCTGCTGCGCCACGCTGTCGGTCACGGCCGGGTGATGGCGGTGGTGGACGAGTTGCAGGCGACCGTGTTCGACAGAATCGGCCGACCACCCAATGTCGACCTCGCGCTGGCCGCGATGTCGGTCGTGGCCAAGATGCCAGATGACGGAGGCGAGGCCGTGATGTCGATTGCCCGAATTGCCGGTTGGCTCGCGCATGCCCAGGAGGAGTACGGGGAGGCACCGTTGCGGTTCCGTCCGCGCGCGTCCTACGTCGGGCCGACTCATTGAACGCTCGAGTCGTGAGCGCCACGGAGTGACCGGGTTCGGACAGGACTGACGGGTAGGATCTAAACCCGGAAACCCCCTTCCGCGCCCGCCGCCTCTCCAACCGAGACCATGGACAGCTGATCGATACATGAACGCCACGGATCCCCGCCGCCCCCACCCCAATTCGCCAGTTCGTCAGACTCGCCAGAGTGCGCTCGTCGCGGTCCTTGTCGTGTCGATCGCGTGTGGCGGACTGCTGGCCATTGCCAAGGGCGCCGACGGCGACGGCGGTACCAGCAGCGACGCCAAGATCACGGCGGACACAAGCGATCCGGCGGCGACCGCGGAGTCCGTGCTCGATTCGTCGACGGATCCCGCTGCCGCGATCGCCAGCGCCGTAGACCCGGCGGCCGCCGCTGCGCCTGCCGCCGCTGGCGCCGTCACCCCAGACTCGGCATCGCCCGATGGCCTGCAAGACCTCGACGGTCCAGACCTCACGGCCGTTGACGGTTGCCTGCTCACTGTTCAATCGGTTCGCTTCGGCGATATCGGCGACAGCGTGAGTTGCCTGCAACAGGCACTGATCTCGGGCGGCTTCTACAGCGGCGCGGTGAACGGTACGTTCGACCAGGCCACCGACACCGCTGCTCGTGCCCTGCAGAAAGAACGAGACCTCTTCGTCGACGGCGTCATTGGTCGCGAGTCCGCGATCTCGCTCGGGATCTGGCCCGACGAAGCGTCTCTGGTGGTGCGCACCGACCCGCGCCCCGAAGGTTCCGTCGACTTGATGGGTTACCCGCTGTCATCCGTGGCAGTGAGCGGACCGGACGCTCCGCCGCTACCGGCGAACTCTGGCAGTGGCCGACGGATTGTCTATGACCGCGCCGGTCAGCGGGTCTGGGCGATCAACAGCGACGACGTGATCGTACGTTCCTATCTCGTCGCCGGCAGCAAGTACAGCAACGAGCGACCTGGCACCCATCAGGTCTACAGCAAATCGGAAATGTCGACTGCGTGGAACGGCAAGGCCTGGCTGCCACTGATGGTGCGCTACCTGAAGACCGACATCGGAGCGATCGGATTCCACGCGATCCCGATCCATGTCGAAGACGACACGCCGTACATGACCGAGTCAGAACTCGGTCAACGACTGTCGGGTGGATGCCAGCGCCAAGCCAATCGTGACGCCCGCTTCATGTGGGACTTCGCCGACATCGGCACC
>JANOQU010000251.1:0-1513 GCA_031422355.1 Actinomycetes bacterium | reverse complement strand
GCACTTTGTTGGACCTCGTCGACGGACGGCTTGAACCGAGCGGCGGCACGATCGAGATCGGCCGGACCGTCAAGATCGGCTACTACGACCAACTCAGTCGCAACCTGGATCCTGATCAGCGTGTGCGAGACGCCGTGGCGGGTGACAAAGGCGAGCCCTCGCTCGACGACTTGAGCCTGATGCGTCGCTTCTGGTTCGACGGCGACGCTCAGTATGCGCCGATCTCGCTGTTGTCCGGTGGTGAACGCCGACGGCTCCAACTGCTGTTGACGCTGCTCGAGCAACCAAATGTCTTGCTGCTCGACGAACCGACCAACGACTTGGATCTCGACACCTTGCGTGCGCTCGAAGAGTTCCTCGACGATTGGCCAGGCGTTGTCGTGGTGGTCAGCCACGATCGAGTATTTCTCGACCGAACTGTCAGTGACGTCTTTGCGCTCGACGGTCGCGGCGGCGCTCGGATCGTTCGTGGGGGAGTCGCCGGCTGGCTCGCCCAGCGAGCCTCGGCGACTCCGGCGAAATCGCTGTCGTCGGCCTCCGCCGCCACAGCCGCCACTACGGCAGGCTCACGGCCATCTCGGGCGGGAACGCCCGTTGCTTCGTCGCCGCTCGCACCAACAGCGGGGGGCCAGAGCCCGAGCACGCTGCGGAGACTGTTGAACGCGGCCGAGCGTTCGCTTGCCGATGCCGTTGCCGGACGAGACCGCATTGGTGACGAGTTGGCGTCGGGTCTCAGCGACCATGTCATGCTCGCCAACCTGAGTGATCAAATGGCCCGAGCTCAGTCAGCCGTCGATGCGGCCGAGGAGAGTTGGCTGAGTCTTGCTGCCAGCGCGGAGGCGCTCGGTCTCGATGTCTAATGGGTCTCGACGTTGCGCGTCTCGACGTTAGACGCTGTCTCCGTTCGTGGCTGCGGACGAGGTCGGATCGAGTTCGTCCATGTCACCGTCTGACCACGCAAAGAGGCCGAGGAGCGCTCCGATGGTTTGGTCCGCCTCGATGGGATGTCGCATTGGTTGATCCACGTTGATCAGATAGCGGTTGCGGCGCCCGATCTTGATCCGTTGGAGGATCCCGCCGGCCTCGAGATCTTCGACGATTCCGAAGACAGCGCGTTCGGTAATGCCGACCCGGGTCGAGATGTCGCGGAGACGGATGTCCGGATCGCCAGCAATGCACACGAGAACATGACCGTGGTTGCTCATCAGGGTCCAGTTGGACCGTCCACTTGCCTTCGGCGCGGTGGCTTCCATGTCGTGTCCCAACTTCTTACTGGTCAATGGACTGCTTGACACAAATCGTAGTTGTGTCATTCACCGAGGGTGCGACCGAACCAGTCATTGCACGCAACGTGCGAGGTGACATTTGTCACTAATTGCAGTGGACTGCCGGACGTGACATCGCAGTTCACGAGTAGACGACGGACCTCCGTCAGTTGGTTAGCAGCGTCTGCATGATCACGACGTCGAGCCACCGGTTGAACTTTCGGCCGACTTCGCGCTCGATGCCCACC
>JANOQU010000250.1:0-7413 GCA_031422355.1 Actinomycetes bacterium | reverse complement strand
CGTCGTCACCGCCCCCGGCCTGGAACAGGTCACGGCACGAGAACTGGCCAAACTGGACATGAAGGTGATCGACCTCGGCATCGGCGGGCTCACCTGTTCGATCACGTGGTCGCAACTGATGCTCGCCCACCTCCACCTGCGAACAGCGACGCGGGTGCTGGTCAGGATCGGCCGGTTCGAGGCCAGTGGCTTCGGTGACTTGAAAGAAGGGCTCAGCGATATCCCGCTGCATGAGTGGCTCCCCCGTCACTCCGCGCTCGACATCAGTGTGTCGTCGTCAGGCTCACGGCTGAATCACACCGAAGCGATCGAGGAACGAGTTCGCGAAGTCGTGCGTCGGGCCTACGACCCCGAACTCGCCTACGAGGGTGGCGTCCACACGCTGCATGTTCGCATCTCGCGCAACGTCGCAACCGTCAGCCTCGATGCGACGGGTGACCCGTTGTACAAGCGCGGTTGGCGCACCGAATCCGGGCCGGCACCGATGCGCGAAACCCTTGCCGCGGCGCTGTTGCAATGGAGCGCAGCCTCGACGCTCAAAGGTGTTCTCACCGATCCCTGTTGTGGCGCCGGCACGATCATCGTCGAGGCGGCGCAGATGGCTCGGCGCGTTCCGGCCGGTAGGAACCGCTCGTTCGCGTTCGAGACCTGGTCACCGGTGGATACTGACCAGAACATCAAGTTACGCGCGGCGGCCGAGGCAGACATCCGTCCGCAACTGAAGAAGAAGTTGGTCGCCAGCGATGTATCCGGCGCGATGGTTGCGGTGGCAACCGAGAACGCAGAGCGGGCCGGGGTCGCCGATGACATCGTGTTCTCGGTCGGGGATGCGCGATCGGCATCCAAGGGTGCGTCCGTGGTGACCAATCCGCCCTACGGCGAGCGATTGACCGCTGCGAACCAGAAGGCCTTGTACCTTGCGCTCGGTACTGCAGAACGGCTGGCCGTGATCGCTCCGGCGTCCAGCCTGCCCAGCTTCAAGCGAGAGTTCGACGACACGCTGGCGACCAACAATGGCGGTCTATCGGTTCGCTTTGCCGCTGCCGGCTTTCGCGCCCCAACCTGAGCCCCCGGAGCCCCCGGAGCCCCCGGAGCCCCCGCAGCCCATCGCGCACTCGCGACGCTCTGTCCGACTGATCGCTCCTGATCCGGCGTGATTCGTCGGTCAGTGATTGCTGCGTGACGCTCTGTCCGACTGATCGCTCCTGAGCCGGCGTGATTCGTCGGTCAGTGAATCCTGCGGGCCGGTCGGGAAAGTCGTTCGAGGGTCCGTACTGATCCGGCGGTTTGTTCGAACCGGAAGTCGTCATCGGTCCAGCTGTCACAGAACGCACTCTCGTCGAGGGTGGTGGCGACGATGTCTGCCACGTCGGTCAAGGGCTCGGCGAAGACAGCTGCGAGTTCGGTATTCGACGTGGTTGGCGACCCACCCCGCCGCACAGCTGCCGCCACGAATCGGTCCTGCAGGACGCCCCAACGTCCCCGTCGTCGTCGTTGATACCAACGCCGAAGCCGCCGAACCAGTGCCAGAGCGAAGCCGGCGCCGAGTGCAATCAGGGCGAGGCGGGCGGCGTGATCTGAGACGAATTCGGTCAGCATCCGCGCAAGGTCGCCACCGACGGTCGATTCGTCGGCTTCCCCGGCGAGTGGGACGGAGGCCGTTGGATCGAATGCGACCCACCCAACGCTTGGGAATCGGACTTCGACCCACGCGTGGGCGTCCCTAGCCCGGCTGATCCACACACCTGCGACTTCGTCACGATCACTCGGCACGTATCCCGTTGCCACCCTCGCCGGCACGCCGAGCGAGCGAAGCATGATCGCCGTTGCGGTTGCGATCTGTTCGCAGAAACCCAGCTTGGATTGGAACAGAAAGTGGTCGACGGCGTCGTCGCCGACGGATGGAACCGGCGCATCGAGGTCATAGGAAATATTCTCTGAGAGCCACTGCTCGATGGCAAGAATGGTGTCATACGTCGAAGGCTGAGCGAGTTGCTCGGCGAGCCTGAGCGTTCTGTCACTCGTCGACTCGGGGATCTCGACAAGTTCGGGTGGGGAGCCCAGTCGAGCGATGTCGCCGTTGGCTCGCAAGCCCTGTGCTGTTGCGCCTGATCGTTCGGACACGACGGTGTATGCACTTCCCTCGGGCAGCACGACGTCGGCGCGTAGTGCTCCGTCGGCGCGCTGCCAGAGCGCAGCGTCGAGCAGGACCTGGGTGGGCCGGCTTGCGGCGAAGATGATGTTGGGAAGGTCGACTTCGGCGTAGAAAGTCTGAATGAACGTGTCAGCGTTCGGGATCTCGATATCGCCGTAGGACGGGGTGATCCGATGTTCTGGACCAACACTGCGGCGACCGATGTCGTCGTCGACGGACCATGTTCGACCGTCGAACCGGGTGAAGGTCTGGCCGCGCCAGAAGTCTGGGTATGGGGCACGAACTCGCAACACGACCTCGTCGCCGAGGTCACCACGCAGCGAGGTGTCCATCGTCGAACTGAATCCGGGGTATCCGCCGGCCCCACCCGTGGAGTCCGTACGTTCCCCGTTCGAGCTCGCGCCGCCAAGCAGCGGCGAGCCGTCGGGGGAGGCGAGTCCGCCTTCGCCGTTGGTCGGTCGTCGCTCTTCCAGCCAACTCGGCAGCGTCAACTGCGCGGGTCCGCGCGGCACCGGCACGATGGCCAAGATCGTCAAGACTCCCGCTGCTGCGACGAGGCCGCCAGCCAGTCGAGTCGTCAGCCCACGTCGACTCTGGCGTCGAGGTGAGGCGGCGGGTGCGTTTGTCTGCTGAACCGACCGAAGCGCGACCCAGAGTCCGAGACCGGCGACGACCAGCCATGGGCCGAGTTGCTCGTCCACTCGGACGCCCGCCGAGTATGCAGTGAGCAAAGCTGCGCATGACAATGAAACTCTTGCGGATCTCCGGTCGACGCATTCGAACCCCTGCATGACTACAAGTGCGACCAGCAGTTGCGGCAGCAGGAAACGCAACGACGCAATGACGCTGGTGATTGCCTCCACATCCACGAGCCAACCGCCGACCAGCGCAGCGGTAATGATCCCCACGAGTTGGCGAACTGGCCGCAGTCTGTTGCCGAGACTCGAACTCACAGCTGCACCAACCGCGAATGCGGCCAGCACTATCGCGATGTCCAACGGCCCATATCCGAGCGGGCCGAGCAGCATGATCACCGGCGTCGCTCCGGCCGCAGCCACGAGCCAGCGCGACCGCGGACGCAACGTCGTTGTTGGTTCGGCGTAGGTGAGCCGCGCGGCCCTCTGCCACCAGTGAGGCTGCGTGGCGGTGGATTGCCGGGGGTCGAAAGCCGCGCACCATCGGGAGACATCGGCCTTGTCTCGAATCGGTTCCGGGTCGCCCGTGCCGATACATACCGAGACCCGAGCGCCGTTGGCGAGGCCCTCCTCCAGTGAGTGACGAACCCGGCCGGCCTCTTCATCGGGTTCTGGCATGCCGAGGTGAGCCTGCACTGTCCATTGTTCGTTGCGTTCGCGGTGACGTTCGCGGACGACCAGTTCGCGAAGCCGAACCGTCGATGGCCAATGAACGGCATTGACCTCGTCCCCACTTCGCCATGTTCGAACTCCATCGACGTCGTCGCGTCCCTGGCGATGACCGACGACGCCGTCGACCGAGACGTCTGCGTTCGAGCGCGCGACCACCGCGCCAGCGGCACCCGCCACAGGTGCGACGGCGAGCGGACCGAACTCGACGAAAGCAGTTCGACGCCACCACAGCAGGCCAATCCCACCAGCGGTGAACCATCGCACCTCGACAATCGAATGCACGCCGCGCGGCGGCGTCGAACCCTCGATCACAGTGGATGTCGGACCGACTCGACCGGTCTCGGTGACCCAACCCGCTGCGACGACATCTGCCGCAACTCGAACTTCGGCGTACACCTCCGCGTTCGTTGGGCGGGTGATGTTCGATCGCACATGCCATTGCAGTTTCTCGCCGACGGTTGCAGCGGCCCTGGTTTCGATTGCATCGATACGGACTCCGCGAATGGCGTGAGTGCCGGAGATCAACGCGACCACCATCACCACGACGCCAACCGCGAGCACGATCACCACAGCGGTTGCGCCGGTCAGCAACGCAATAACCGCAGCAGCGAACCACGCCGCAATCAATGCCGATGCGCCGGGCGCCAAGCCGGCCGGCCGGGTCATTTCCGAGGTGCCGGAACGGACGCGAGACACTCGGCGAGGATCGCGGCAGTCACCGATCGGTCGCTGGACGGAACGACAAGCCGATGCGCCAGCGCGGATCCTGCGGCGAGGGCGATGTCGTGTGGGACCACGAAATCGCGACCGTTCATCACCGCAAAAGCCCGAGCGAGCGCAACGAGGGCGACACCGGCCCTGGTCGATGCACCGAGGGTGACCCGGGGGTGGGCGCGTGTCGCGTGCAGGATGTCGACGGCGTATCGAGCGATCGCGTCAGCGATATGGACCTCTCGGACCACAGCCCTGCACGCTGTCAAGTCCGCCAGAGTCGCAGCTGAAGCGACGCCAGCGAGCCGATTTCTACCGCGTCGCCCGGTCAGCACCTCGACCTCTTCTTCGGCCGTTGGTCTGCCAAGACTGATCGAGGCCATGAAACGGTCGGTGACCCCTTCTGCGAGGGGATAGGTGCCGGCCATCTCGACAGGGTTCTGGGTTGCGACGAGCACGAACGGCGATGGCACGGGATGGGTCGTGCCATCGACGGTGACCAGACCCTCTTCCATGACCTCGAGCAGGGCTGACTGGGTTCGGGCGTTGGTGCGGTTCAACTCATCGAACAGCACCACGTTGGCGAACAGTGGGCCGGGGCGAAAGTGGAGACTGAAGCCGTCGGCGGCAGGGGCGAGCGAACCAACGACGTCAGACGGCAGAAGGTCCGAGGTGCCCTGCACTCGCGAGAACGAACCGCCGATCGAAGCCGCAAGTCCCTGGGCGAGCAGGGTCTTGCCGACGCCCGGCACGTCTTCGATCAGCAGATGGCCACCTGCGAGAACGCATGCCGTTGCGATCTCGATCTGTGGTCGGCGACCGGCAAGCAGGGCCGACACCGTGTCACTGATCGCGCCGCCGATGTACTGGGTGCCCGAGGGCGCGGACAAGCGATCAGACGAGAGCACGGCAGACATGGTGTGTCATCGGCAACCTGAGCGCCGATCTCAAGCGCGAACGGCGATCGTCAACGAATTCGTGTCGGTTTGGTTCGTGACAGGGCGTTCGAGTCAGAGCGGGGGCGCATCGCAGGGCGTGCCGGGTGAACTCTCTGATTGGGCGGTGATGGTCGCCGTCGGCGGGCCGCTGGTGAACGAGACGGTCGCGATCCAACTGCGGCACCGCCACGCCGGTCCGAACGCTCCGTTGCACTTCCAGCGGACCGTCCAGCGGATCGTGTACGTCATCGGCGACGGCAGCGGACCGCCTGCGGTGAGTTGCACGACCGGTGCCGGGTTATTCGTCGCGAGCCATGTGTTGCCGATCAGGGCACCGCCTGACGAATAAATTCCCAGCGCTGCCGACGCCGAATCAAGGGTGTACCGGTACTCGACGAGCGATGTGGTCGGCGTCCGGCACGGGCACGGGACAGCGGCAAACGAACCTGGTGCGACACTCATTTCAACGCGATTCGCAGGGACTGCGGTGATCGCCCAAGTCACCGATCCCGTCGCCGGAATCGTCGGTCGGCAGCGAATGGAGCCGCCGTCAGCGAAGGCGGTCGATGTTGCAATTGATGACGCCGCGCCGAAGGCCGTGCCTGCGATGGCCAGACGGGCCAATGCGCTTCGTCGATCCATCGATGTCTCCTCAGATTTCATGTGCTGACGGTGCCGCTCACCGCTTTGCGTCGGCGCCGCAATTTCCCGCCGCGGTCCACAGTAGCCTTTTCATTCCATGAACGCGCCAGCGGTTGTTCCTTTGCGCCTTGGAGCGCACTCGGTCTGGCCGCCGGTCGTGTTGGCGCCGATGGCAGGTGTCACGAACGCCCCGTTCCGGGCGATGTGTCGCCGATTCGCGGCCGATCTCATCTATGTCAACGAGATGGTGATGGCAACCGCTCTCGTTCACGGGAATGCCAAGACCGACCGGATGGCCACATTTGGCCCTGGCGACACGTTCAGGAGCTTGCAGATCTACGGCAGTGATCCGGTGATGATCGGTGAGGCCGTCCGCCGTCTTGGATCGCAGGATCGCGTCGATCACATCGACCTCAACTTCGGCTGCCCAGCGGTAAAGGTGACCCGCAAGGGCGGGGGAGCCGCAGTGCCCGTCAAGCCGAATCTTCTCCGAGCCATCCTTCGCTCCGTTGTCGGTGCAGCGTCGCCGTACGGAATTCCTGTGACTGCCAAATTTCGGATGGGGATCGACGACGAATTGTTGACGTTCATTCGAACGGGCCAAATTGCCCAGGACGAGGGCGTTGCCGCGATTGCGTTGCACGCCCGGACCGCTCAGCAGCACTACGCGGGACTTGCCAATTGGGATGCAATCGGCGAGTTGAAAGCGGCTGTCGATGCAATTCCCGTTCTCGGCAACGGCGACATCTGGGAAGCCGCAGACGCGTTGAGGATGGTGGCCGAAACAGGATGCGATGGTGTGGTGATCGGACGCGGTTGCCTCGGTCGGCCATGGCTGTTCGGCCATCTCGTCGCCGCGTTCAACGGTGAGCCGGTGCCTGAGTCGCCGTCGCTCGGGTTCGTTGCCCGTCAGATGGCGGAACATTGCGCGCTGATGGCCGAACTGCTCGGTGAGGACAACGCTGTTCGGGACTTCCGCAAGCACACCGCGTGGTATCTCACCGGCTATCCCGTTGGTGGCGAGATTCGCGGCCGGTTCAGCCAGATCTCGTCGCTCGCCGAACTCGACGATCTGCTCGCCCTCCTCGATCCGGATCTCAGGGTCGTGCCGGGCGGCGAGAGAATCCGCCGAGGACATACCAATGGTCCGATTCGGGTCGTGTTGCCGCACGGTTATCTCGACGATCTCGACGATGCGACGCCGCCCGACGATGGTCACGTGATGGCGCTCAGCGGTGGCTGAAAGCTCGCCTGTCATCGAGCCTGCTTCGGTCAAGGTTCGAGTCGTCCTCGCCAGTGCGTCACCGCGTCGACGGGAACTGATGGACGAGATCGGGGTGGAGTTCACCGTCGCTCCGACCGACATCGACGAGACGCCGCTGGTCGGAGAAGATCCGGTCACCTACGTCCGCCGCCTTGCCATCGGCAAGGCCAACGCCTACGAGATCCAACCCGACGATGTTGTGATCGCGGCAGACACCACCGTCGATGTCGATGGCGAGATTCTTGCCAAACCAGAAGACGAGGTCGACGCAATGAGGCTGTTGACCCTGCTGAGCGGTAGGACCCATCTCGTTCACACAGGCGTGGCAGTGCGTTA
>JANOQU010000249.1:0-3196 GCA_031422355.1 Actinomycetes bacterium | reverse complement strand
GATCGTGGCAGGCCGACTGATGTGCTCCGACGACATGCCGACCGCCGCCGAGATCGACCATCTGCTGCAGACCGGCACCGTGCCAGAGCGCGTCGAACCATGAGCGGGTACTCGAGATGACACTCATTTCCGACGTCCGCTGGGGCGACCTCCTCGACGTCCGAGCGACCCAACCAGAGGCGATCGGCGCCGCATTCGCGGCGCGCAAGCAACGCACGATGCTTGCCGCCGACGGAGCGACCTTCATCATCGCAATCGATCACCCGGCACGTGGAATGGTCGGAATCTCGGGTCAACCGTTCGTGATGGCAAACCGCCGCGACGTTCTAGAACGCACGATGGTCGCTCTCGCCGACCCGGGCGTCGACGGGGTCATGGCGACACCTGACATTCTCGACGACCTTGCCCTCCTGGGGGCGCTCGACGGCAAAGTCGCGTTCGGATCTTTGAACCGGGGTGGCCTCGCCGGGTCAACGTGGGAACTGGACGACCAGCTCACGGCGCACACGGTCGAGTCGATCATCCAGCAGAACCTCGACGGGGCCAAGATGTTGCTGCGCATCGATCTCGCCGACGCGGGCACCCGGCACACGATCAAGGCTTGTGCCGAATGGATCACCGGGCTGGCCGCAGCCAAGAAGATGGCGATGCTCGAACCACTGCCGTACACGACGAACGCTGCTGGAAGAGCCGTGCTCGACACCGACACCGACGCGCTCGTGAAGTGTGTCGGCGTGGCAAGCGCGCTCGGTGCTTCATCGGCGTACACGTGGCTGAAACTTCCCGCGACCGATCAGATCGAACGCGTGATGGCGGCCACGTCTCTGCCGGGCCTGATCCTGGGCGGCGCTCCCGGGCCAGACCCCGAGTCTGCGTTCGACGATTGGCGACGAGCGATGGCTGTGCCCAACGTTCGTGGCCTCGTCGTCGGCCGCGCACTGCTGTATCCCCCCGACGGCGACGTTGCGGCAGCCGTGTCCACCGCTGCGCGCATCGTGCACCCGTCGCTCTCAACAAGGACCCCCTCCCAATGAATCGCACCAAGATCGGCGTCGCCGTGATCGGCTTCGGCTGGATGGGCCAGGCCCACACGCGCTCCTACATCCGTATTCCCACGCTGTTCCCAGAGCGCACCTACAACCCAGAGTTGGTCGTCATCAGCGACAGCATGCAGTCGCGCGTCGACGAAGCCGTCGAGTCGTTCGGCTTCCGAGAGGGAACGACAGATTGGCGGGCAGCAATCGCTCACCCCGATGTCGACGTCGTGTGCATCTGCGCGCCGAACATGCTCCATGAACGGATCGCCATCGCAGCGGTCGAAGCGGGCCGCCACGTGTTCTGCGAGAAGCCGGTCGGCGGTACGCCTGAGCAGACGGTTCGCATCGAAGCGGCGAGCCGCAAAGCAGGTGTGATCACAGGTGTCGGGTACAACTATCGCTGGGCGCCGCTCGTCCAGTACGCGAAGGGGCTGATCGAAGACGGCACGCTCGGCGAGATCACCAACTACAACGGCCGCTTCTTCACGATGTACGGCTCCGACCCGATGGGGTTGCTGTCGTGGCGTTTCCAACTCGACGGCGCCGGACACGGTGTGTCGTCGGACATCCTCAGCCACTCGATCGACCTCGCCCACATGCTCGTCGGCCCGATCAAGAAAGTCGTCGGCACTGGCCACACCTACATCGCCGAGCGTCCGCTCCCAACCGACGGTGGGACGCACTACAACTTGGGCCAACCCGGCGACCCGACCGGACCCGTGGAGAACGAGGACTACTTCGGGGCAATGGTCCAGTTCGAAAACGGCGCGCGAGGCTGCTTCGAGGCGAGCCGTACCATCGTTGGACCCGAGAGCCAGTGTGCGTTCGAGGTCTACGGCACCAAGGGTTCTCTCAAGTGGAACCTGGAGACGATGAACGAACTGCAATTGAACATCGTCGGCAACCCAGCACGCGGGTACACCACCGTCTACGCGGGCGATCGGTATCCGTACCACGGCCACTTCGTTCCCGGTGATGCGAACTCTCTCGGCTACGAAGATCTCAAGGTGATCGAGGACTACGAGTTTCTCTCGTCGGTCGCCGCCGGCCGTCAGCATGTGCCCGGCTTTGCCGAGGCCATCGATTACGTCAGCGTGCAGGACGCACTGCTGAAGAGTTGGACGTCCGAGAAGTGGGAAGACGTGATTCGGCTGTGAGTTCGCGACGAATGACGGTTGCTCAGGCGATCGTGGGACACATGATCGCCCAAACAACTGAGCTCGGTGACGGCACCAGAGCGCGCCTGTTCCCTGGCGTATTCGGCATCTTTGGTCATGGCAACGTGACCTGCCTCGGACATGCGCTCCAAGAGCGTCAGGACGAACTGCCGACATGGCGCGGCCAGAACGAACAGGGAATGGCGCTCGCTGCGACGGCCTATAACAAGGCGGTCCGTCGCCGCCAGATCATGACGGCGACGTCGTCGATCGGGCCCGGCGCGACGAACATGGTCACCGCGGCCGGTGTCGCGCACTCGAACCGAATTCCACTGCTGTTGCTCGCCGGCGACTCGTTCTCGACGCGGACCCCTGACCCAGTGTTGCAACAGGTCGAGCATTTCGGCGTACCGTCGACGACGGTCAACGACTCGTTCCGGGCCGTGTCGCGTTACTGGGACCGGATCATGGTGCCTGACCAGATCCTCACGTCGCTCCCACAGGCGATCGAGACGATGCTCGATGCCGCCGACTGCGGCCCGGCGTTCTTCGGGCTCCCGCAAGACGTCCAGGCAATGGCGTTCGACGTACCCGACGAGTTCCTCGCGCCTCGTTTCCATGCGATCGTCCGCGCTCGGCCCGATCGCGGCCAACTCGCCGCCGTGGCTGCGGCTCTTCGCAACGCGTCGAAGCCGCTGATCCTCGCCGGTGGTGGCGTGCATTATTCGTTTGCCGAGTCAGCGTTGCTCGCGTTCGCCGAGCGGCACAACATCCCCGTCGTCGAGACGGTTGCCGGCAAGGCCAGCCTCGTCGCAACGCATCCGCTCAATTGCGGTCCGATCGGCGTGACGGGATGTGAGTCGGCGAACAACTTGGCAGCCGCGGCCGACGTGGTGCTCGCAATCGGAAGTCGCCTGGAAGACTTCACGACGGGCTCATGGACGCTGTTCCAAAATCCCGACGTGACCATCATCGGGCTCAACGCCGCCCGTTTCGATGCCC
>JANOQU010000248.1:0-14745 GCA_031422355.1 Actinomycetes bacterium | reverse complement strand
AGCCGACGTTGGCCTTGCGCAGTTCCTGCGTACCGAGGTTGCTGGTCATGATCAGCACCGTGTTGCGGAAGTCGACGGTGCGGCCCTGGCTGTCGGTGAGCCGACCCTCCTCGAGGATCTGCAGCAACGTGTTGAACACGTCGGGGTGCGCCTTTTCGATCTCGTCGAACAGCACGACGCTGAACGGCTTGCGTCGGACTGCCTCGGTCAGCTGCCCGCCTTCTTCGTACCCGACATAACCGGGTGGCGCGCCGACGAGGCGGCTGACGGTGTGCTTCTCCATGTACTCCGACATGTCGAGCGAGATCAATGCGCTGTCATCGCCGAAGAGGAACTCGGTGAGGGTTTTGGCCAGTTCGGTCTTGCCGACGCCGGTTGGGCCCAGGAAGATGAACGAGCCGCTCGGGCGCCGGGGGTCCTTGAGGCCGGCCCGGGTCCGCCGGATCGATTGGCTGACGGCCTTGATCGCGTTCTCTTGGCCGATGATGCGCTTGTGGAGTTCTTCCTCCATGTGCAAGAGCTTGGCGGTCTCTTCCTCGGTCAGCTTGTAAACGGGAATGCCTGTCCAGATACTGAGCACTTCAGCGACGGACTCTTCGTCCACTTCGTCGAACAGGTCGACGCCGCTGGCCTTGACTTCGGCCTCTTTGGTGCTCTTCTCTTCGAGCAGGGTCTTTTCCTGGTCCCGAAGTCGTCCGGCTTCCTCGAAGCGTTGCTCTTCGACAGCCTTTTTCTTCGCTTCCTGGACTTCGCCGAGCTTGGTCTCGAGTTCCTTCAGATCGGGTGGGGTGCCCATCCGCTTGATCCGCAGGCGTGCGCCGGCCTCGTCGATGAGGTCGATGGCCTTGTCGGGCAGGTGGCGATCGCTGATGTAGCGATCGGCCAAGTTTGCGGCAGCGACCAATGCCTGGTCGGTGATCGTGACCCGGTGGTGAGCCTCGTACTTGTCGCGGATGCCTTTCAAGATCTCGATCGTGTGGGCAACCGTTGGCTCTTCGACCTTGACCGGCTGGAACCGACGTTCGAGGGCGGCATCCTTTTCGAGGTGCTTGCGGTATTCGTCGGTGGTCGTGGCACCAATGGTCTGCAGTTCACCGCGGGCCAGCATTGGCTTGAGGATGCTGGCAGCGTCGATCGCGCCTTCAGCAGCACCGGCACCGACCAGGGTGTGGATTTCGTCGATGAACAACACGATGTCGCCACGGGACTTGATCTCTTTGAGGACCTTCTTCAGTCGTTCTTCGAAGTCGCCGCGGTAACGGCTGCCAGCCACGAGGGCCCCGAGGTCCAACGTGTACAACTGCTTGTTGCGCAATGTGTCGGGAATGTCATTGCTGACGATGCGCTGGGCGAGACCCTCGACGATCGCCGTCTTGCCGACACCAGGTTCGCCGATCAGAACTGGGTTGTTCTTCGTGCGGCGGCTGAGGATCTGCATGACCCGTTCCAGCTCGCGGGCACGACCGATGACCGGATCCAACTTCTTCTCACGAGCGAGCTGGGTCAGGTTGCGCCCGAACTGGTCCAGGATCTGGCTGTTGCCCTTGTCACCGGAATCTTCCTTACCTGCTGGCGCCGATCCACTTGCAGCAGCCTGCGGCTCACCCGGCTTGCCCTGGCCACCCTGATAACCCGACAGCAGTTGGATGACCTGTTGGCGAACCCGGCTGAGGTCTGCGCCCAACTTCACGAGCACCTGGGCGGCAACGCCCTCGCCCTCGCGAATCAGGCCGAGCAGGATGTGCTCGGTGCCGATGTAGTTGTGGCCGAGTTGCAGCGCTTCGCGCAGCGACAACTCCAACACCTTCTTGGCCCGTGGGGTGAAGGGGATGTGACCGGATGGTGAAGACCCACCCTGACCGATGATTTCTTCGACCTGGCTGCGCACGGCTTCGAGCGAGATGCCGAGGGACTCCATGGCTTTGGCGGCGACGCCTTCGCCCTCATGGATGAGGCCCAGCAAGATGTGCTCGGTGCCGATATAGCTGTGGTTGAGGAGTCGCGCTTCTTCCTGCGCAAGAACGACAACCCGCCTGGCTCTGTCAGTAAAGCGTTCGAACATGCCCGCCCTTTCCGAGACGGTGGATACGTACCGGAAGTGTAACGGTGCGCACGAGCAGAGTCGCGGCGTCAAGCGTTCAACTGCGTGCGCCAATTCGTCAAGAAGTCGAGACGGTTGGACGAACAGGTTGGACGACCCCGTTTTGCGCGCACGGCGACTTCAACGCGTAGCCTTGCGGTGTGTCGAGCACGCCTTTCTTCTCGCTAGCGGGCATGACCGAGGATCGCCAGAGGATCGAAGACGCGCTCGTCGCGGCTGTGGATACCAAAGATCCGTATCTCAACGAACTGGCCCGCCACCTGATTGTGGCTGGTGGAAAACGGCTGCGACCAGTTCTCACGGTTGTCGCCGCGCAGGTCGCTGGTGGGCCAGCGCTGGACGCCGCAGTGCAGGGGGGCATCTCCTGCGAACTCGTCCAGACCGGGTCGCTCTATCACGACGACGTGATCGATGAGTCCGCCACCCGACGTGGCGTGGAGACCGTCAACGCCAAGTGGGGCAACTTGCAGGCGATCCTCGCCGGCGACTTCCTGCTCGCCCGGGCATCGGAGATCGCTGCATCGCTCGGCGCAGAAGTTGCTGGCTTGCTCGGCCACACCATCGCCCGACTATGCGAGGGCGAGATCGAACAGTTGCGCCACACCTACGACGCCGCCCGCCCAGAATCGTCGTACTTCTCCTCGATTGCAGGCAAGACGGCGTCGTTGTTCAGTACCGCAGCACGCATCGGTGGCATCGTCGCTGGGTTGGATCGACATGTGATCGATGCCCTGACGGCCTACGGCCTCGCATACGGAATGATCTTCCAGATCGTCGACGACGTCCTCGACATCACAGCCACTGAAGAACAACTCGGCAAGCCGGCTGGGCATGACATGGTCGAGGGCGTGTACACGCTGCCGGTCCTTCATACCCTCGGACTTGCAGATGTCGGCGCCGCTGAACTGGGCGATCTGCTCGGTGCCCCACTCGATGCTGTGATGTGCGACAAGGCATTGTCGATCGTGCGCGGCGGCCCCGGCGTCGCCTACGCGATCAGTGCCGCTGGCCAATACGTCACCGCTGCATTGGATGCCTGCGCCGAACTGCCACCGAGCGCGGCAACGGACGTGCTCCGCGCTGCACCCCAGGCACTGCTCGGCTCGGTCGCCTGAGTCGTATGTAGCTCGCGACTATCGGCGGAAGAACCCGCTGATGTCGGCGATCAGGCCGGCTCCGCTTTGGGTGTAGATGGTCACGGTCTGGGTTTGGTTGACCGGGACGATGGCTGCATTGGCGATGGTTTGCCCGGCGCGCTCGACGTTCACGTTTGAACTCGCCCCTGGGTTCAGCGCAAGTTGCGCAGCGGCCTGCACAAAGCCTGCGGCCGTTGCGTCGGTCGCAGTCAGGTTCACAACGACGGCACCGACTTGATCCTCCGGAAGGCCGTCGAAGCGGATGTCGACCGAGCCGCTCGCAGCGGGCCTGTAGATCTCGCCGAGTCCAGGCCGTCGTTCGTTGACGAAGTTGACGGCCGTCTCAGGTCGGGTGTCGAGAACTCGTTCCGGGGTGACCGTGTAATACAAGCCGGAGGTGTCGGCCTCGTTGGTCGCGTTCGTGAACCAGCCGAGGACGTCGACGACCAGATGGGTACCCGCCTGAGTGAAGATGTCGATTTCACCGGCCGCCGAAACGGGAACGATGACCATGTTGGCGATGGTCTGGCCGCCGCGTTCGACGTTGACATTCGAACTGGCGCCGGGCACCAAGGTGCCAGAGGGTGCGACCTGGACATAGCCGGCTCCCGCAGCCTCCGTTGCAGTGAGGTTGATCGCAACGGCCGCCACCTTCGCGACCGCCAGTCCAGCAGCCGTCACCGGATTGAACCGCACGTTGGCACCGACGCCGGGTGAGGTCCCAGGGGTGGCCCCCGGTGTGGGTGACAGATAGTTGAGAAGCGATGCGGTTCTCGTGTCGAGGACCCGCCTGGGCGTGACGCTGACGAACCGGCCGCCAGCAACAGGGCCGAGAACCGGGCTGAAGAACCCGGACACGTCGGCAAGGAGATGAGCACCGGCGCTTGTGAACAGAGTCACTTTGCCACCGACGCCGATCGGGACGATGACGGTGTTCGCAATTGTCTGACCGACGGCGTCCGCGTTGATGTTCGACGACGTCCCTGCCAACGCCTGCCCGGTCGGGAACGCCTGAACGAAGCCGGCACCAGTCGCTTCGGTCATCGTGATGTTGAGCGAAACGGCGGTCGCCGTCGACGGAACGCCGGCGCGATTCGTGACCTGTAGGTCGATCGATTGCGTTCGGCCAGGCTTGGGCCCGCTGTAGCCGACTGCCGTCGGTGACCGCGTATCCAGAATGCGAGTCGCTTTCAGCGGCTGGAACCGAGCGCCTGGGCCGCCGTAGATTGGACAGTCGGTCGTCGGTACGGCCGAGACGACCGGGCTGACGACGCCGGTAGCCGAGACCTCGTCGAGACGATAGGCATCAGCATCCGATGCGAGAAAAGTCGACGCAAACCACGGCTGAGGCCCGCTCGACGCCGGTTGGCCAGCCTCGTTGTAACGAACGGCGGGGCCAGCGAGCCCGGCGTCGTCGATCACGTCGTAGCCGTGGAACGCAGTAGCCGTCTGCATCGACATCCGTCCCGTTGCCGAGCGCGTCGCGCACGTGACGCTGAACGAGTAAGCCGCTCCGGACACCCCGATCGCGGCGGTTGTGCCCGACCCTGCGAACACCGTGGCTGGCAGAGTTGGCAGGCACGTCGCAAGGCCGACACAGAGAACGCCGACGACAGGCCATCGCCGCACCGACCACCTCGCTGACTTCATGCGTTGGGCGCCATCTTGGCGATCTGTGATGCAGCCCGATATGCAAATTCGGCGGGGCCGGTTTCGTCGGGGCGCAATTGATTCGACATGATCCGCAGGACCCACTCCATCAGCGTTCGGTTGTGCATGCCAACCCGTGTCAGTTCGCGCATCACGAGCGGGCGACCGACAACCCTGGCGAACAATCGGGCAACCTTGAAGTACTGCCCATACTCGTCGTCGAGTCGTTTCGAGTACTGCTGCAGAGCCGACGCATCGTTGCCAGCGATGGCCTCGTGAAGAACGTCGGCAGCAATACGGCCGGTCTCCAACGCGTAGTCGATCCCGTCGCCGTTGAACGGGCTGACGGCCCCCGCTGCATCACCGACGACCAGGTACGTCGGTCCAGCCGTGGGGGCAACGGAGCCGCCCATTGGAATCCGACCGGACACGGCCTTACGTTCAGGCCGATCCGGATCGATCTGCCAGCGTTCGGCAATGCGTTCGGTAAAGGTGCCGAGGAGGTGAGTCGTGTTGACGGCCTTGAAATCGCGGAAGGTACTCAACAGGCCCACGCCGATGTTGACGGTGCCGTCGCCGATCGGGAACGCCCAGCCATATCCAGGCAGCGCATTGCCGTTGCGATCGGTCAGATCAAGCGCCGACTCGATCCAGGGCTCGTCGTGGCGGGGCGACTTCCAGTAGGTGCGAATGGCCGTGCCGTACGGCCAATCGCGCGCCCGGAACGTGCCCAGCGATCGACCGAATCGGCTGTTCGCGCCGTCGGCGATGACGACGTACTTGGCCATGATCTCGATCGGCTCGCCGGTCGGGCCCTGCACCAGGGCGCCGCGCACGAACCCTCGCGACACAAGCGGCGCAAGTGCATCGTGGCCCTCGATCAATGAAGCGCCGGCCCGTACTGCATTGCGGATCAGCAGTTCGTCGAGTTCGCTTCGCCGGATGACATAGCCGTGACGGGGGAAATCGGGATGCTCCGGCCATTGCAAGGAGATTTCGCGCCCCGCGCCAGTGACCCGGACCCCTTCGTAGCGATGATGCGATGCCAACGACTCGCCGAGGCCCATGTCCGTGACTTGGCGAACTGCGCGGGGGGTGAGGGCATCGCCGCAGGTCTTGTCCCGAGGAAACGTTCGTCGCTCAACCACGGTGACGCTGTGCCCGGCGCGGGCGAGCCAATACGCCGCCGAGGCGCCCGCTGGTCCGGCTCCGACCACCAAGACATCGTTCGCCTGCGGTGGTCCGGGCTTGCCGATGCCAGGTTCCGGCGATGGTGTTGGCACACCTACGAAGCTACCGCACTCACGAAAAGTGTTGCCCAGCCGTCACCCGCGCTTGCAAGAGTTTGGTCAGCGCTTGCAAGAGTTTGCAGCAAAAGCGACCTCAGGGCAGGCGGAATCGTTCGCGGAACTGGTGGGGAGGGGGACTATTCGGCGGTGGCGGGGGTGGCGGGGCGGGGTTCCACGCCGATCGGCAGGACGCCTTCGACCTCTTCGTGGAGATTCTCGAACGTCAGTGAGCCATCTTCGAGGCCGACATAGATCTCGGACTCTTCCGAGCACCACTTCTCGAACTCTTCGGCCCATTTCGGGTCCGTCGGGGAGACGACACCGAGGTCGTACCGTTCGTGGCAGACGACGGCCAGAATTTGGGCCTCGCTGAGGCCAGCGCCCTGGGCTGGCATGTATGCACCGTTATAGAAGAGGTGTTGCACCGAAGCGTCGCCGTAGTAGCCAAGGCCGGCGTCGGCGAAGGCCTTGCTGCCGGTGTAGACCAGGTTGAGCTGATCTTCAATGTGTGGGAACGTGATAAACGAGGCACCTGCGGTGAACGGACGGCCGACGCCGCCGCCCCCGGCGGCACCGTGACACGTCGCGCAACTGGCATAGACCTCGGCACCGTCGCCGAGCGGACCGCCGACGTGCTGCTTGTCCGGCTTCACGCCCTGCACGTACATGAAGCCCCAGATCGGCAGCAGGCTGAGCGTGGCCATTGCCCAGAACGGGATCTTCTTACGATTCTTGGCAGCTGCGACATAGACCGGGTCTGGCTTCGGTGGCGGGGGAGCCGCCGGCGCTGAGGCTTTGCCCGTCTTAGCTGGTGGGGCTGCGGCGCTGGCAACCGCCGGCGAGGCATCGATAGTGGCCGGTGAAGTCGACGCTGCTGGCGCAGGAGTGGCCCCGGCAGCCCCGCCCGCCGCGGCGCGACGTTCCTGGGACCGCTTGAGGAGATGCTCGGGAATTTCAGTCACTGGCTCAGACTAGAGCGCAGGTTGCTCGAAAAGTGAATTGCCGAGTCGGTCACGATGAGCGGCCGCTGTGCACATGTTCACAACGATGAGGAGGTTTCGGGTCGAGGTGGTAAACCTGTACCCAGTCACAGAGATCACTGCGCGAGCTGGATGTCCGGGACGAATTCGAAGAGCAGCAGGTAGTTCACAAACTGGAAGTGTGAGGGGTGGTCGCGACTACAATTCCTCACAAGGCCACGCCTGCTCCTTGTGCACGGTTTCACAACGACCAACACGCACCCACCAGACCCACTCAGCCCAAACTCACTCAGAAAAGGCGACGTCACGTTGATCCTCGCATTCGACATCTTGAAGGTGCCCGGCGTCAATCAGGCGTTTCTGTTTTCGCTGGGTCTGACGCTGGCGCTCACCTTTGGCGCAATGGCGTACGGCAAGCGACGCCCGATCGGCACCCCGTTTAGTTGGGGCGAATCGATGAACGCATCGGTGTATGTGTTCGGAACGATGTTCATCGCCTACGGAGTGGTGCCCGACCGATTCATCCAGCACGCAGACAAAAACCTGGAGTGGAGCAAGCAGAAGTTGCTGTTTGGACCATTCGATCTGCTCAAGCCCCAGGTCAACGGCGGCTGGTTTCCGTTCACGGTCTCGTACCAAGAACTCCGCGACATCATCGTCGTTCTGATCCACGCCGTCTTCTTCGCTCTCCAGGTATGGGTGTGGGTGTCGTGGCAAAAGCGCGGGAAGAAGACCGCCAGCACCGAACTCGAGACAAGCAGCTACGGCCGTCCGTTGGTCAAGAAGGCATGACCTGATGGCACGTACCGACGCAAATCCGCCGATGCCCGAGTGGTCCACTGAGTACCAACTCGTCGAAGTCGACGCGGACTACCTCACCAAGGCGGTGAAGCCCAAGCAATTCATCCACATCGACCAGACCGAATGCATCATGTGCGAGGGCTGCGTCGACATTTGTCCGTGGAAGTGCATCCACATGGTTTCCCCGGAATCCATCGCAGAAGCAACCGGTACCGAACTTCCTGGCAACGACCCAAGCGACAAGGTCGTGTTCATCATCGACGACGACGTGTGCACACGCTGCGCGCTGTGCGTCGATCGATGCCCCACCGGCGTCATCATCCTGGGCAAGATCGGCACGGCTGGCGCCACCGGCGATGCTCATACCCGTACGAACAACCACGGCTACGCCTACGGCATGAGGCTGTAGAGGAGACCCCACCATGGCCACCAATATCGACGAAAAGCCCCGCCCCACCGTCAAGGACCGAGTGTCCAAGGTGACTGCCGCGACCCAGGGCAGCCAGGCGTGGAGCAGCATCTTCCGCCCCGGAAGCATCTTCCGCAAGGGCTACACCGACAGCCCCCGTAACCGCAGTTACGTCATCATGAACTCGGTGCTTTATCACTTGCACCCTGTCAAGGTGAAGCGCCATGCGGTCAAGGTCAGCTACACCCTTTGTCTCGGCGGGCTGAGCTTCTTCCTGTTCATCCTGCTCACCGTCACCGGCATCTTCTTGATGTTCTTCTACCGCCCTGAGGCAACCCAGGCGTGGAATGACATCAACAATCTGCAGACATCGGTGGCGTTCGGACTCCTCGTCCGAAATATGCACCGATGGGGCGCACACCTGATGGTGCTCAGTGTGTTCTTGCACATGGCTCGCGTCTTCTATCACGGTGCATACAAGGCCCCGCGGGAGTTCAACTGGGTGATCGGCATCATCTTGTTGGTCCTGACCCTGATGCTGTCATTCACTGGCTACCTGCTGCCATGGGACCAGTTGGCGCTGTGGGCCGTCACGGTGGGCACGAACATGATGGGTTACACCCCGGTTCTTGGTTCGCAAGTCAGATTCGTGCTGCTCGGCGGCGCGGAGATCGGTCCCGAAACGCTCTTGCGTTGGTACGTGCTGCACGTGCTGTTCTTCCCATTCATCATCGTCATCTTCATGGCCATCCACTTCTGGCGGGTCCGTAAAGACGGCGGCATCTCGGGTCCGTTGTGACGGACATGTCTAGGAAGGGGTGATCGCGAATGACTGAAATCCCAGAGCACCTCCTCAAGCGGGCGCAGGCCGCGCGTGAGAAGGCCGAGACAGAAGCGGCGCCAGCAGCTGCGGCACCGGCCGCTGCAGCATCCGACGCTCCGGCATCGGACCCGCGTATCCCCGCGCATCTCCTCGAACGCAGCCGCGCAGCGAAGGCAAAGACCGAAGGTGGTGCTGACGCGCCGTCGGGTGGCGGTGGTCTTGCCGTCGCCGAAAAAGTCGGTGCCGTGGTGTCCGCGCCGCCAGCATCCAGTGGCATCCCGGTCGGAGCCGGCCCCGGTGGTCATACTCAGCGTCTGCTCACGGTTGTCAAGAGCGGCTCGATCCAAGAGGTCAAGGCTGCGCCGATCGACAAGGTGCACACCTGGCCGCATCTGCTCGCCGCCGAATTCGTCGCCGCGCTCGCATGTACGGCGTTCACGTTCGTGTTCAGCATCTTCGTCAACGCTCCGTTGCTGCGCTACGCAAACATCAACCAGACGCCAAACCCGTCCAAGGCGCCGTGGTACTTCCTTGGTCTGCAGGAACTGCTGACGATGTTCCACCCAATGATTGCCGGCGTGACGTTCCCCGGAGTCGGCATCATCGTGATGATCCTCGCCCCGTACATCGACAAGAACCCGTCCAACAAACCAGAGGATAGAAAGTTTGCAACCTCGTTGATGACGGTTCACTTGATGTTCTGGGCCGTCCTCGTGATCATCGGATCGTTCTTCCGAGGACCGGGCTTCAACTTCACGCTTCCCTGGCGTGACGGAATCTTCTTCGAATTGTGAGGTGATGACATGAACCAAGCAGCAGCAATCGGAATCGTCGTCGCGGTGGTGGTCGTCCTCGGCGCAGTGGTGTTCCTCACCGCAGCCCGCCGGACCGACGTCCGTGGCGCAGGAGCACTGTCACGTGAAACTCGTAACCGTGACAACAAGCGCGACAAGGACGCTGACATCGATTTGCCGGTCGCCGCGAGTGGCAAATCGGTCGAGCGGGCGGCAGTCGCCGCTCGGTCGACCTCGCTCGCCAAGGTCGACGAATTGGCCATCGTGCCGTGGGTTGCTCCCGATGCCGACGCCATCGGTGTCTCCCGCCGGGTGTTCTTCAACCGGGCCTACGTCAGTTTGATGGGACTCGGTCTCGGCGGATTTGCAGCCGCTGCCTTCGTTGGGTTCCTCTGGCCGACAGGCAAGGGTGGCGGCTTCGGCGGCAAGGTCGGCGCTGGCAAACTCGACGACATCATCTTGAACATTCGCCTCAACAACGGATTCTTCTACCTGCCAGAGGCCCGCACCTGGATCACTGCGTACCCACCAGATTCGTTGCCAAAGGCCAAGCAGATCTATGGGTCGTCGCTGATCCCTGGCATGGAAGCTGGCCTCGTAGCGCTCTATCAGAAGTGCCCGCACCTCGGTTGTCGCGTGCCCAACTGCACGACATCGCAGTGGTTCGAATGCCCGTGTCACGGCAGCCAGTACAACCGTGTCGGCGAGAAGAAGGCCGGTCCGGCACCTCGTGGTATGGACCACTTCATCGTCTCCGTCAGCGGCAGCGGCGATGTCACCATCGACACCCTTGGTGGGGCAGCCCTGCCGGGCGTCGCCATTGGTGTCAACACCACCGGCCAAGAGGCCGAGGGTCCCCACTGCATCACAGGCGGACACTGACCAACCATGCTCGCCAATAATTCGACAGTGATTGCCTACATCATCTTGTTGGTGTTCGTCGCTGGCTTCGTCGTCTACTCGTTCTCCAACCGCAAGTCGTCCGGACCCGAGTTGGGTTCCGAAATCGAGCTCGCGGCGAATCGCAAGCCCTACTACGACGACGAAGTGCTCGAAGGCCGCCGCCTCGAGCGGGTCCAGTTCATTGGGCTCTTGTTCCTCCTCGTCAGTGTTGTCGGCCTGCCGCTGTACTGGGTCCTCGAACCGAGCCGTCAAGCCGGTGCTCAGGACTTCGATCAGGAACGCGCAATCGGGTGGGGTAAAGACCTCTTTGCTCCGACGTCGGAGGGCGGCTTCAACTGCTCCGGCTGTCACGGCGGGATGAAGGGCGAGGGGGGCGTTGCCGTATGGGCGAACACCGACCCCAAGACCAACCTCGTGACGTCCGTCAACTGGCAGGCTCCGGCATTGAACAGCGTGCTGTACCGCTTCAGCGAGGACGAGGTCCGGTTCATCCTCGTCTACGGTCGGCCGTTCTCGCCGATGTCGCCGTGGGGTCTCGACGGCGGCGGGCCAATGAATGCTCAGCAGATCGACACCCTGATTTCCTACATCGCCTCGATCCAGATCGATCGCGCTGGTTGTGCAGCGGGTGACGACAACACCAAGACCTGCGACGGCGGCACCCTCCCGTCGGAGTTGCAAGACGAGATCACCGAGCAGGCCCAGATCAGCATCGACAACGGGACATACGACTCGATGGGCGAGGCACTCTTCAGCCTCGATCTCAATGCCGGTGCGTATTCGTGTGCACGGTGCCACACCACGGGTTGGAGCTACGGCAATCCCGGCGTCACTGGTGGCGGCGCGATGGGCCCGAGCCTCACCGGCGGGGCATCAGTCGTCAAGTTCCCAGTCGAGAGCGATCAGATCGCATTCATCGCAGCGGGATCCGAGCTTGGTAAGAAGTACGGACTGCAAAGCCAGGGCAGCGGCCGGATGCCCGGCTTCGGTCAAATGCTGACCGATGAACAAATCAAGCTCATCGTCGAATATGTACGGGGTCTGTAGATGTCAGCGATGCTCGCCATCAACTGGGAGCCACAGCTGCGTGGCATTCTCATCATCATCATTTCGGTCGTCACGTTGTGCGGCTCGATTTATCTGATTCTCGGCACCAACCTCGGCGCCCGACTGGGCTTTCTCCTGTCGCTGTCGGGCCTGGCCGGCTGGATGATGTTGATGGGGATGGTGTGGTGGTCGTTCGGGCTCGGCCTGATTGGCGAGTTGCCGACCTGGGAAGCTGTTCCGGGTCAGACGATTCTGCAGACTCCGAATGCGTTGAAAGAAGCAGGCGTCCTGCACGATGACGCACAACTTCCACCGGCCGACGCGACCTACGTCGCCCAGGCAGAGGCGGTCGATGCCCTCCTGATCGACAACAACTGGGAGAAGCTCGGCGAGTCGGATCCCAGCTTCGGTCAATCGGCTGCGTCTGGCGGCGTCGAGATCGAAGAGGACGGCACGCTGACCGCAGGTCGTTACCAGGTCGTCAACGTGTTCGACAAGGGCGGCGAGCGCTACCCGAAGCTCGGCGAGTCCGTCGACTTCCTGGCGTTCTTGCACAAGCCGCACTGGATCGTCGTCGAAGTTGCCGTACTGCTCGAGCAGCGCGAAGAGCCGGGCCGGGCGCCGGCTCGGGCCGAGATCGACACGAGTCAGCCACATCGCTACGTGTACATGATCCGCAACCTCGGCAACCAACGGGTCCCAGCCGCATACATCACGATTGGTTCGGCCATCGTCTTCTTCACCTGCTGCTACCTGCTCCACAGCCGCGACAAGAGAGTCCGCGAGAATCGTTCAGCAGGTCTCGCAGTCCCGGCGAAGGAATAGCGAATGGGCCAATATCTGCCCGTCATCTGCCTGATGATCCTCGCGATTCTGTTCGGTGCGCTCAGCTTTGTGGCGTCGCGTCTGCTTGCGCCCCGTCGGCCGTCGGCCGCCAAAGAGGCCCCATATGAATGCGGCATCGTGCCAAGCCGCGAACCGCCCGAACGATTCCCGGTCAGCTTCTACATCGTTGCGATGTTGTTCATCATGTTCGACATCGAGATCATCTTCATCTACCCATACGCAGTGTCACGTCGCGAACTCGGCTCATTTGCGTTCTGGGAGATGATTGCGTTCACCGCGGTCTTCTTCGCCGCCTTCGTCTACGTCGTCGCGCGTGGCGCGCTTGATTGGGGCCCGGTGATGAAGTACCGCCGACTGGATAGCGCAGTCTCGCCAGATCGCACTCTCACCAGCACGATCCGCCGGGTCGGCACCGAAGGTCGCCTCGACGAAGCTTCACCCGACTCGACGGAGAGGGCAGCGTAGTCATGGGCGTCGTCCAGAACGTGCTTGACGACGGCCTCGGCGGCCTCCAGCACAACGCACTCACCGGCAAGGTCGAGGACCTGGTCAAGTGGGCTCGCAGTCGAAGTAGCTGGGGCGCAACGTTCGGCCTCGCCTGTTGTGCGATCGAGATGATGGGCACCGGCGGCTCGCATTACGACATCAGCCGGTTCGGGATGGAAGTGTTCCGGGCCAGCCCCCGCCAGGCCGACATCATGATCGTGGCCGGTCGGGTGAGTCAGAAGATGGCTCCAGTTCTGCGCCAGGTGTATGACCAGATGATGGAACCGAAGTGGGTCATCAGTATGGGCGTGTGCGCCAGCAGCGGCGGGATGTTCAACAATTACGCGATCGTTCAGGGTGTCGACCAGATCGTTCCCGTCGACGTCTATGCACCGGGGTGCCCGCCAACGCCCGAGACCCTGATTCACGCAATCGAAACGCTGCACCAGTTGATCGAGGACGGCCAGATCATGAAGCGCCGGGCAGTCACCGGTGCCGGCGCCAACGTGCACATCACCGAAATCCCGACAGCCGTCGAACCGATTCCTGTTGTGCTCAGCCGGCAGGGCGTGTGAGCCATGAGCGAATCGAACAACGCACCAGGGTCCGACGACGCGTCCGAAATAGCTGAAGCGACGCCGCCGGAGCCGCCCGTGTCGGTGCACGGATTCCTCGTCAACGACAGCCTGGGCCAGGCCGTCATTCACGTTCCCCGCGAGCAGTTGGTGGCAACGGTGAAGAAGCTGATCGCAGACGGCTACGTCCAAGCCACAGATCTCTGCGGAGTCGACTACCTCACCCATCCCGGCCGGAACCTGCCTGATGGCACCATCGGTGAACGATTCGAAGTGGTCGTCAATTTGCTCGATGTCGAACATCGACGTCGGTTGCGAATTCGGGTTCAGATCCCGGCAGACGACCCGACATGCCCGACACTCTTCGATCTGCACCCAGGCACCGAAGCAATGGAGCGCGAGGTCTACGACATGTTCGGCATCGCGTTCACCGATCATCCGGACCTCAGCAGAATCTTGATGCCAGAGGACTGGGAGGGCCATCCCCTACGCAAGGATTACGAAGTCGGCTCGATTCCCGTCCAGTTCAGCAACGACTATGTGATCGCCAGTCATCCGGCCGGGGCGACCTCATGAGCGGCTCGATCTTCGTGACCGACGACGAAAAGGCGGAGCTGGTTCGTCAGACGAGCGAAGGCGTCCAGGAACTGCGGCCGCGAAGCGAGCTGACAGCGAAGGAACTGATGCGCGAGGTTGGTGCAGTCCTGCGCCTGAGCGAGGCCGAAGCCGCCAAGCTCGGAGCAGTCGACGCCGATGCTGTACCCGGCCAGACCGGCGACGTGTCAGAGCAGACGATGATCATCAACATGGGGCCTCAGCACCCCAGCACCCACGGGGTGCTCCGGTTGATGCTCGAACTGCAGGGCGAGACCGTCCTGCGCTGCAAGCCGATCATTGGCTACCTC